>DAORHX010000503.1:0-3026 GCA_035438245.1 Rubrivivax sp. | reverse complement strand
CGATCTCGCCGGCCGGCGCGCCGTCGAGGTCGACACGCTGCGGCGCGCGGCTCAGCGCGATCAGGTAGCCGGTGCGGCCGGTGTGGCGGCGCAGGAAGGCCGACAGCACGGCCTTGGCGAACACGCCTGGCGCACGCGCCTGGATGTCGGCCTGGATGCGCAGCTTCAGCGGCTTCGGGGCCCCGCCGAACAGCGCCGGAAAACGCTGGCGCAGCTGTTCCCCGCATTCTTCGACGCCCATGGCGGCGGGCATGGCGGCGGGGCCGGCAGCGGGTGCAGGGTCGGCGGTCATCGGCGGAGCGGCAGGCGGCGGGAGGCGCGCATTGTGCCTCGCCCGCCGTCTGCCGGCGACGTGCTAACGTGCGCTCCGCCATGCCCCCGACCACTGGAGAACGGCCTTGGACAAGATGCAACACCTGAGTGCGATCGACAGCGCCTTCCTCCACCTGGAGACCGCGGAAATGCCGATGCACGTCGGCTCGCTGCACCGCTACCAGCTGCCCGCAGGCTACCAGGGCAACTGGTACGAGGACGTCAAGGCGCACCTGAGCAAGCGGCTGCACCTGGCGCCGGTGTTCACGCGCAAGCTGGCGCTGATGCCCTTCGACCTGGCCAACCCGGTGTGGATCGAGGACGACGACATCGACCTCGACTACCACATCCGCCATACGGTGCTGCCGAAACCCGGCACCCAGGAGCAGCTCGAGGCGCTGGCCGCGCGGCTGCATTCCAGCCTGCTCGACCGCAGCCGCCCGCTGTGGGAGTTCTACGTCATCGAGGGCCTGGCCGACGGCACGATGGGCTTCTACTGCAAGGTGCATCACGCGGCCATCGACGGCCAGGCCGGCGTGGCGCTGGGCAACGCGATGCTCGACGTCACGCCGGTGCCGCGCAGCGTGAAGCCGCCGCGCGCGCG
This sequence comes from Rubrivivax sp., assembly GCA_035438245.1. Taxonomy (GTDB): domain Bacteria; phylum Pseudomonadota; class Gammaproteobacteria; order Burkholderiales; family Burkholderiaceae_C; genus Rubrivivax. Next base: position 2,110 of record DAORHX010000503.1, on the reverse strand, counting down.
GCGCACGCACCGCTACCAGCTGGGCGTGGCCGAGCTGCTGGGGGCCGCGCTGTCGAACACGCTGCTGCAGGTGCGCACGCTCGGCAAGCTGGCGCTGCCGCTGGGCCGCACGCTGCTCGGCAGCGTGCGCCAGTCGCTCGGCGAGCGCCGCTTCAGTCTGAGCTCGCTGCGCAGCCTGCTGACCATGCCCCCGGCCACGCCCTTCAACGTGTCGATCACCAACCAGCGCGTCTTCGCCGCGCTGTCGCTGCCGCTGGACGAGGCCAAGCGCATGGGCAAGGCCCACGGGGCGTCGATCAACGACATGGTGCTGTGGCTGTGCTCGACGGCGCTGCGCGCCTACCTGAAGGAGTCGCGCGAGCTGCCCGACAGGTCGCTGGTCGCGGGCGTGCCGGTGTCGCTGCGCGCCGAGGGCGACACGCGCATGAACAACCAGGTGACGATGAGCATGATCGAGCTGGCCACGCACGAGAAGGATCCGCTGGAGCGGCTGCGCCGCATCCGCGAGGCCACGGCGTCGATGAAGAACACGATGGGCGACTTCGGCGCGCTGATCCCCACCGACGTTCCTTCCCTCGGCGCGCCCTGGCTGCTCAGCGGGCTGGTCTCGCTGTACGGCCGCTCCGGGCTGGCCGACCGCGTGCGTGTGGCCAACGTCGCCATCTCCAACGTGCCCGGCTCGGCGCAGCCGCTGTACCTCGCCGGCGCGAGGATGCTCGACTACTACCCGGTGTCGATCGCCGTGCATGGCGTGGGGCTCAACATCACCGTGCAAAGCTACATGGGGCAACTGTGCTTCGGCCTGATCGCCTGCCGCCGCGCGGTGCCCGACGTGCGCGACATCGCGCAGCAGATGAAGCGCGCGTTCGACAGCTTCGCCCAGCTGCCGCTGCCGCAGCAGGCCGCCGCGTCGCTGCCGAAGCCCGCACCCGCCGCGCTGCCGGAACCGAAGCCACCGCCGAAGAAGGCGCGGCCGAAGCTGCGCGTCGTCGCCAAGGTGCCGGTGCGCACGCGCAGCGCCCGTGCGGGGAGGGCCGCAGGATGAAGCGCCGCGCACTGACCCTCGCCGCCGCGGCCGTGCTGGGCTGGATCGCCACCGGCACGGCCTCGGCGCAAGCCGACTGGCCGAGCCGGCCGGTGAGGATCGTCGTGCCGTTCGCCCCCGGCGGCACCACCGACCTGACGGCGCGCATCATCGCCGAGCAGCTGAGCCAGAGCCTGAAGCAGAACTTCCTCGTCGAGAACAAGGCCGGCGCCGGTGGCAACCTCGGCGCCGCCGAGGTTGCGAAGGCCGCGCCCGACGGCTACACCTTCCTGATGGGCACGCCGGGCACGCAGGCGATCAACCAGTTCCTGTACCCGAGGATGCCCTACGACACGGCCAAGGATCTGGTGCCGGTGTCCTTCGTCGTGCGCGTGCCCAACGTGCTGATGGTCAACCCACAGCTGCCGGCGAAGAACATCCAGGAGCTGCTCGCGCTGCTGAAGGCGCAGCCGGGCAAGCTGTCGTACGGCACGCCGGGCAACGGCTCCACCGGCCACCTGTCGACCGAGCTGTTCAAGACCCAGGCCGGCGTGTTCGTCACGCACATCCCGTACCGCGGCAGCGGCCCGATGCTGCAGGACCTGATGGCCGGCCAGGTGCAGATGGCGATCGACAACCTGCCCTCCGCGCTGCCGCTGATCCAGGCGGGCAAGCTGGTGGCGCTGGGCGTCACGTCGGCGCAGCCGGTGCCGCAGTTGCCCGGCGTGCCGGCGGTGGCCAGCGTGCTGCCCGGCTACGAGGCCGAGGCCTGGTTCGTGCTGGTGGCACCGGCAGGCACGCCGCAGCCGATCATCGACAAGCTGTCGGCCGAGGTCGACCGCATCCTGAAGAAGCCCGAGGTGATCGAGCGCTTTGCCAAGCTCGGTGCCACACCGGTGGGTGGCACGCCGAAGCAGCTGGGCGACTTCATCGCCGCCGAGACGCGCAAGTGGCAGCAGGTCGTCAAGACCTCAGGGGCCAAGGTGGATTGATCCGCGCCGGCGTTCACTCGATCCCGAAGGGTCGACCGGCTGCGGTCGGCGCAAAGCGGAATTTCAGAAGTCCGCTGTCCGTGTGAAGAGCCGG
>DAORHX010000502.1:0-3029 GCA_035438245.1 Rubrivivax sp. | reverse complement strand
AGGAAGCGCTGGCGGCCACGCGCTCGCGGCTGGAGGCCACGCGCATCGGCCGCCAGGTCGGCGAACGCACCACGCTGGAGCTGCTGAATGCCGAGAACGACGCCGCGGCGGCCGAGCTGGCCCTGCTGCACGCGCGCGTGGCGGTGCTGCTGGACCGGCTGCGCCTGGCGGCGCTGGTCGGCAAGCTCGACGAGGCCGAGCTGCAGCAGCTCAACGCCCACCTGTTGCAACCCCCCAGCCCGCGCTAAGACGGGCACCCCAACCCCTGCTCAAGCAGACCCAGGAGACACAGATGCATCACCGACTCCCACCCCCCGTCGATGCGCAGCGCCGCCGCTGGCTGCGCGCCCTGGCCAGCCCCCCGACGTTGGCCGGCGCGGCCGCCACCCCGGCGCGCGCCGCGCTGCGCACGCAGGCGCACATCGTCATCGCCGGCAGCGGCGTCGGCGGCATCGCCGTGGCCAGCCGGCTGATGCAGCTGCTCGACGGCGCGCGCGTGACGATCATCGATGCGCGCGAGCAGCACTACTACCAGCCCGGCTTCACGCTCGTGGCCAGCGGCGTGTGGCCAGTGGACAAGGTGCGCGACCCCACCGCCGACTTCATCCCCGACGGCGTGAAGTGGCTGCCCGAGATGGTGGTCGAGTTCGACCCCGCCGCGAACGTGGTGCATACCTCCGGCGGCCAGCGCATCGCCTACGACTACCTGGTGGTGGCCACCGGGCTGCACCTGGACTACGCGCAGATCGAAGGCATGGACACGAAGGCCATCGGCCACAACGGCCTGGCCAGCGTCTACGCCGGGCCCGACGCCGCGCTGGCCACCTGGAACGTGCTCGATGCCTTCAGGCAGCAGGGCGGGCAGGTGCTGATGACGCTGCCGGCCGGCCCGCTGAAGTGCGCCGGCGCGCCGCTGAAGATGACCTTCATGGTCGCCGACCGGCTGCGCCAGGCGGGCACGCTGCAGCGCTCGCGCGTCGACTTCCACACCGCTCTGCCCGACGGCACTGTGTTCGGCGTCAAGCCGGTGAACGACGACGTGCTGGCGCGCTGGAAGCTGCTGGGCATCCACAACCACTACCTGAGCAAGCTGGTGGCGGTGGACCCGGGCTCGCGCAAGGCCACCTTCACCAACCCGCAGGGCGAGCGCCAGACGCTGGACTACGACTTCCTGCACGTGGTGCCGCCGATGCGCGCACCCGACGTAGTCAAGAACAGCGCGCTGGCCTGGAAGGAGGGCGGTTTCGCCGCCGGCGGCTGGCTCGAGGTGGACAAGGGCACGCTGCAGCACCGCCGCTTCAAGAACGTGTTCGGCATCGGCGACATCAACGGCACGCCGCGCGGCAAGACCGCGGCCACGGTGAAGAAAAGCGCGCCGCTGGTGGCGCACAACCTGACGCAGGTGATCGCCGGCAAGGAACCCGACGAGCAGTTCGACGGCTATACCTCGTGCCCGCTGATCGTGCGCGAAGGATCCGCCTTGCTGATCGAGTTCGACTACGAGGGCCGGCTCACGCCGTCGCTGCCGATGATCGATCCGCTGCAGGAGAGTTATTTCGCCTGGCTGATGAAAGTGCGCATGCTCAAGCCGGCCTATGTGTCGGTGCTCAAGGGCCGCGTCTGAACCACGGAAGGAATGCACCATGTATGAAATCTGGCTGATGTTGAACATCGTGTGGGAAACGCTGCTCCAGGCCTGGCCGTGGGTGCTGGCGCTGGGGCTGGTCATCGCCGTGACGCTGGTCATGGCGCTGGCGCGCGGCGGTGCCGACTGGGGCCGCGCCACGCGCGCCGCGCGGATCGGCGCCGTGCTGGTGGGCGTGGTCGTGTTCCTGGCGCTGCCGGGGCTGACGCGCTCGTCGCTCGGTGAGTTGAAATACTGGGTCGACTGGCTGGCCCTGGCCGGCATCGCCGCGGCGTTCGCGGCGGCGGCGGCAGCGCTGCTGCTGCCGCTGGCGGCGCTGCGGCAGCGTCGCCGCTCTTGATTCTCGAGTCTTGAAACCACAGGAGAAAGCAAAGTGCATGCAAGCCCCACCCACTACCGCGACCTGACCCAGGGCGTGTCCGCGCAGCTGGCGCAGCTGCGCAGCAGCACGCCCGAGGTGATGAAGGCCTTCAACGAACTGGGCAAGGCCGCCACGGCGCCGGGCGCGCTGGATGCGAAGACCAAGGAGCTGATTGCGCTGGCCTTGAGCGTCGCCGTGCGTTGCGACCCGTGCATCGGCTTTCACACCAAGGCGCTGGTCAAGCTGGGGGCGACGCGGCAGGAGGTCGACGAGACGCTGGCCGTGGCCACCTACATGGGCGGCGGGCCGTCGCTGATGTACGCGGCCAGCGCGACGGCGGCGTTCGACGAGTTCGCGGCGAGCGCCGCGCGCTGAGCGCAGGCCGGCAACGGCGCCTTCAGGCGCCGTGTTCGTCGGCCGTGGCGGCCTCGCGCAGGTTGACCATCTCCAGGTGCTCGGGCACCGCGCAGCGCCAGGGACGGCGCTCGGCGACGAGGCGGCGCAGGCTGTCGGCCGGCTCGGGCTCGCCCGGCGCCAGGACCAGCTGCTTCGGCGCTCGGGGCAGCGCCAGAACCCAGTCGAGCAGCCCCTGCTGGTCGGCATGGCCGGACAAGCCGTGCAGCGCCTGCACCTCGGCCTGCACCGGCAGCCAGTCGCCATGCACCTTGATGCGTGCGTCGCCGGCGCGCAGCGCGGCGCCGCGCGTGCCCGCCGCCTGCCAATCGACGAAGGCCACCGCGTGGCGCGACTGCGGCAGCAGCTGTTTCAGGTGCTGGGCCATGGCGCGACCGCAGGCCACGCCGTCGACCGCGATCAGGATCGCCGGCCCCAGCCGCGCGGACATGCGCGCCGCCTCGTCGGCGTCGCGCGCGACCTGCACGCCGTGCAGCAGCCCCTCGCAAGCCTGCGCATCGAGGCGCAGTTCGTCCGCGTGCGCCGCGTACAGCGCCAGCACGTCGGCGGCGATGCGGTCGTCGAGCAGCAACGGCAGCTCGATCTCGGCGTTGGCCACCTGGCGCGTGG
>DAORHX010000501.1:0-3029 GCA_035438245.1 Rubrivivax sp. | reverse complement strand
GGCACAGCTGGCCTGGCCGCGGCCGTCGCAGGGGCCCGGCGGCGTGGCCTGGCTGTCGCTCGGGCCTGCACCCAGCCGTCCGCAGGCGCGCGCGGGCGATGTGCCGTTGCTGGTCGTCGGTGACGCGCGCGAATGGCGGGCCGTCGTCGGCATCCCGCTGGCCGCGCCAGCCGGCGAGGCGGCGATCACGCTGCAGGCGGCAGACGGCACCGTGCGCCACCTGCCCTACCGCATCGCGCCGAAGAAGTACCCGCAGCAGCGCCTGACGGTGCCGCCGCGAACGGTCGAGCTTTCGCCGCAGGACCAGGCGCGCTACGAGCGCGAGCGCGAGCACCTGGCCGACGTGATGGCGACCTTCAGCGACACCGTGCCCGCCGCGCTGGGCATGCAGCTGCCGGTGCCCGGCCCGCGCTCGAGCTCCTTCGGCCTGCGCCGTGTGTTCAACGGCCAGGCGCGCAACCCGCACAGTGGCATGGACATCGCCGCCACCACCGGCACGCCGGTGCGTGCGCCGCTGGCCGGGCAGGTGATCGACGTCGGCGACTACTTCTTCAACGGCGGCACGGTGTGGCTGGACCACGGCTCGGGGCTGCTGAGCATGTACTGCCACCTCAGCGCCATGGACGCGCAGCGCGGCGACATGCTGCGCGCGGGCGAGGTGTTCTGCAAGGTCGGGGCCACGGGCCGTGTCACCGGGCCGCACCTGCACTGGGCGGTGATGCTGAACCGCGCCATGGTCGACCCCGCGCTGTTCATCGACGTCTGAACGCCGCCCCGATCGGGCGCCGTGCCGGCGCGCTCGACCGTCAGGCGAAAATAGCTGCGAGTCGACGAACCCACCCCTATGGAGAACTGCTGATGACCCGTGCCTTCAACTTCAGCGCCGGCCCGGCCGCGCTGCCCGAACCCGTGCTGCGCCAGGCGGCCGAGGAGATGCTCGACTGGCACGGCTCGGGCATGTCGGTGATGGAAATGAGCCACCGCGGCAAGGAATTCATCGCCATCCACGCCGAGGCCGAAGCGCTGCTGCGCGAACTGCTGGCGGTGCCGGCCAGCTACAAGGTGCTGTTCCTGCAAGGCGGCGCCATCGGCGAGAACGCCTTCCTGCCGATGAACATGCTGCGCGGCAAGGCCTCGGCCGACTACGTCGACACCGGCGAATGGTCGAAGAAGTCGATCAAGGAAGCCGGCAAGTACTGCAAGGTCAACGTCGCGGCCAGCGCCAAGGACGGCGGCTACACCAGCGTGCCGCCGCGCGACAGCTGGAAGCTCGATCCGAACGCCGCCTACGTGCACATCTGCAGCAACGAGACCATCGGCGGCGTCGAGTACCACTGGACGCCCGAGGTCGGCGAGGTACCGCTGGTGGCCGACATGTCGAGCAACATCCTGTCGCGGCCGGTGGAGGTCTCGAAGTACGGTCTGATCTACGGCGGTGCACAGAAGAACATCGGCCCCGCCGGCCTGACCATCGTCATCGTGCGCGACGACCTGATCGGCCAGGCGCTGCCGATCACGCCATCGGCCTTCGACTACAAGCAGCAGGCCGACGCCGACTCGATGCTGAACACGCCGCCGACCTACGCGATCTACATCGCCGGCCTGGTGTTCAAGTGGATCAAGGCGCAGGGCGGCTTGAAGGCCATCGAGGCGCACAACCGCGCCAAGGCGGCGCTGCTCTACGACTACCTGGACGCCACGGGCTTCTACAGCAGTCCGGTGGCCAAGGCCGACCGCTCGCTGATGAACGTGCCCTTCAAGCTGAAGGACGAAGCGCTCGATGCCGCCTTCCTGAAGGGTGCCGAGGAGCGCAACATGCTGCAGCTGAAAGGCCACCGCTCGGTCGGCGGCATGCGCGCGTCGATCTACAACGCGATGCCGGTCGCCGGCGTGCAGGCGCTGGTCGCCTACATGAAGGAGTTCGAGGCACGCCATGGCTGAAAGACATGGCACTGGAGATTCCCATGGCTGATCGTCTGCACATCCTGGTGCTGAACCAGATCTCCGCCAGCGGGCTCAAGCGGCTGCCGGCCGAGCAGTACAGCGTCGGCAAGGAGGCCGCCGCACCTGACGCGGTGCTGCTGCGCTCGGCCGACATGCACGGCATGGACATTCCGGCCAGCGTCAAGGCCATCGCGCGTGCCGGCGCCGGCACCAACAACATCCCGGTGGCTTTGATGAGCGCACGCGGCGTGCCGGTGTTCAACGCCCCCGGCGCCAATGCCAACGCGGTGAAGGAGCTGGTGCTGGCCGGCATGCTGATGGCCGCGCGCAACCTGCAGCCGGCGCTGCGCTTCGTCACCGCGCTCGACCCGAAGATGGCCGACATGGACAAGGCGGTCGAGGACGGCAAGAAGAACTTCGCCGGCTACGAGCTCGCCGGGCGCACCTTGGGCGTCGTCGGCCTGGGCAAGATCGGCTGCCTGGTGGCCGACGCGGCGATCCGCCTGGGCATGCAGGTACTGGGCCACGACCCGGAGATCACCGTCGACGCCGCCTGGAGCCTGCCGTCGCAGGTCAAGCGCGCGGCCAGCGTGGCCGAGGTGCTGCGCGGCAGCGACTTCGTCAGCCTGCACGTGCCGCTGGTGGCGGCGACGCGCAATCTGGTGAATGCCGACAACCTCGCGCTGATGCGCGCCGGCGCGGTGCTGATGAACTTCTCGCGCGAAGGCGTGGTCGACGAGGCCGCGGTGCTGGCCGCGCTCGAGGCGAAGAAGCTCGGCCACTACGTGTGCGACTTCCCCAGCGCGGCGATCAACGACCATGCCAGGGTGATCGCGCTGCCGCACCTGGGCGCGTCCACGCGCGAGGCCGAGGAGAACTGCGCGGTGATGGTCGTCGACCAGCTGCGCGACTACCTGGAACACGGCAACGTGGTCAACGCGGTGAACTTCCCGGCGGTGAGCATGGCGCGCGAATCGGCCTTCCGCGTGGCCATCGCCAACGCCAACGTACCGAACATGCTGGGCCAGATCTCCACCGCCATGGCGCAGGCCGGGCTGAACATCCACAACATGGTCAACAAGTCG
>DAORHX010000500.1:0-3033 GCA_035438245.1 Rubrivivax sp. | reverse complement strand
TGGCCGAGGCCACCGGAACACCCGTCGAGACGATCCGCTTCTACGAGCGCGAGGGACTGCTGCCGCCGCCGGCCCGGGCGGACAACAACTACCGCGTCTACCTGCCGGCGCACGCCGAGCGGCTCGCCTTCATCCGGCAGTGCCGCAACCTGGACATGACGCTCGACGAGATCCGGGCCCTCATCGCACTGCGGGAGTCGCCCGCGCAGGATTGCGGCGAGGTCAACGCCCTGCTGGACGAGCACATCGGCCACGTGGCGCACCGCATTCGCGAACTGCGAGCGTTGGAGAAGGATCTGAAGTCACTGCGCGCGCGGTGCGCGTCGCCCCACGCCTTGGCGGATTGCGGCATCCTCAACGGCCTGGACCGCGCTGCCGCCGCGCCAGCGGCCCCGGCGAAGCGGCGCCACGTTCACGGCGCTCACTGAGCCGGCGCAGGCCTCGGGCCAGATGACCGAACTGTCATCTGCCGGTTCCGAAACTGTTGCCAGGCGATTTCTAGAGTCCGTGGTCATGCCATCGGGGCATGCGGCTGAGTGAAAGCCGATCACACCACCACGAGGAACTCATGCAATCACCTTCGTCATCCCTTCTCCGCCTGTCGGCCGTGCTGATCGTGGCGGCCGCGCCTGCCGTCGGCTTCGCGGCTGGCGAGACCTTCATGAACGGCCAATCCATCTACGGCCAGCCGGCCGCCGTGTCGAGCGCGGCTCGTGTCGTCGACCTGGCGCAGGCCCCGCGCCCGAACATCGCCTACGGCGAGACAGTCGCCTTTCGCGGCGACGCCGGACAGCAGTTCGCATGGACCTTCAATGGCCTGGACCGGCGTGGCGTCGACCTCGCCAAGATCGCGCCGCCGGGCTTCGGCGCGAAATCCGCCGTCGCCTACGTCGGGCGCGATCCGTCCAACCGCCGCTGAGCGCGGTCCGACGCGCGCACAAGCGCCGGCCGAGATCGGCCGGCGCGGCGCACTTGACCCGGTAGTGGCTTCAGGGTCTGAAATGCGGCTGTCGCCGCCTGGAGCCGCCCTGACCGAGTCATGTCCGACACACTTTCTACGTTGCTTCGCAGCACGCCGCTGCTCGACACCCACCATCCCGACATCGAGCGGCTTGTCGCCGAACGCGGGTGGCACGTGCTGCCGATGCGCGAGCGGATCGGCGCGGTCTACGACTTCGTTCGCGACGACATCGCATTCGGCTACAACGAGGCGGACGATCTGCCGGCATCCCACGTCCTGGCCGACGGCCATGGGCAGTGCAACACCAAGGGCACGCTGCTGATGGCCTTGCTGCGCAGCGTCGGCGTGCCTTGCCGTTTCCACGGTTTCACCATCGACAAGGCGCTGCAGAAGGGCGCGATCACCGGTGTTGCGTATGTCCTCGCGCCGCGGCGCATCCTCCACAGCTGGGTGGAGGTCTGGTTCGAGCGGCGATGGGTCTGTCTCGAGGGATTCATCCTCGACGCGCAGTACCTTAGCAGCCTGCAACGCCGATTCCCCGTTGCGCGACGCTTCTGCGGCTTCGGCGCCGCCACCCGGGACCTGTCGGCTCCGAACATCGAGTGGCGTGGCCAGGACACCTTCATCCAGAAGGAGGGCATCGTCGACGACTTCGGGATCTTCGACGATCCCGACGCGTTCTATGCCCGGCATGGCACCAACTTGAGCGGACCGAAGCGATGGCTGTTCGTGCACGCGATCCGTCGCTGGATGAACGACAACGTGGCGCGCGTCCGCGCCGGGCGGTGGTGATGTCCTTCACGCCTCCGCTTGGCCTCGCATGCCCAGGGTCAACCCTGTAGCCGCTACACTCTGACCCCATGCGCCGTTGGCTCGCCATCCTGCTGCTGGTTCTGCTGCCCACCCAGATGTCCTGGGCGGCAGTGGCGGACTACTGCGCCCATGAATCGGGCGCGGCAGCGGACCATGTCGGCCACCACGATCACGCCGATCACGGCCATGCGCCTGCAACGGCGGATGTGGCCGATCAATCGGGTGCTGACGAAGGCGCTACTTCAGCGCCTGACGCAGACTGTGGCCATTGCCACGGTCAGTGCACAGGCATGCTGGTGTCGCTCGTCACCACGGCGCACGACCGCGCCACGGCCGCCCCGACTCCGGCCGGCGATGCCCCGTGCGCTGCCCAGGCGGCAGCCCAACCTGAACGCCCTCAGTGGGCGCGCCTCGCCTGATCGGCGGGGCGGGTTCGTTCTCCTCCTGAACCTCGTCCGCGCCTGAGCGCGTTGCCGTAGCTCGCTCTCGGCAACCCGTTCGGGTCGGCGCGACCGCATGGGTCGCGGCTCGCCGGTCTCCCGTGTTCCCCTTCTTTCACACTGGAGCATCGGATGCATCCGAGAACACGAACAACGATCGGCGTGCGGCAGGCCCTGCTTGCCGCCGTCCTTGTCGGGGCCGTTGCTGGCGCAGCGGCGCAGGCGCCGGCAGCCCCCACGCCCGGCGGACCTGGCACGCCCGGCCTCAAGGAACTCTTCGAGGCGGCTTGGGCACGTCAACCCGAGGCGCTGGCGCTGCAGTCCCGCCGAGAAGCCGCGCAGGCGCAGCGCCGTGCGGCCGAAGCCTGGACCCCCGAGCCGCCTGCGTTCGAGGCAAGCCACAAGACCGACCGCCTCACCCGCAACGACGGTGCCCGGGAACTCGAGGTTGGTCTCGCTGTGCCGTTGTGGCTTCCGGGCGAACGCCGCAGCAGCGGCGCGCTCGCGGAGGCCGAGGCAGCCGCCGTCGAAAGCCGCGCCCAGGGCGCTCGCGTGCGCCTGGCCGCGGCGGTCCGCGAGGCCTGGTGGACCTGGCAGCGTGCCGGCGTCGATGTCGAGATCGCGCGCGGCCAGCTCGACAACGCACGCAAGCTCGCCGCTGACGTCTCGCGTCGCGCCAGGTCCGGTGAGCTCGCCCGCGCCGACCAGCACCAGGCGGATGGCGCCGTGGCCGCGGCGGAGGCGGGACTGGCGCAGGCCGAGGCTGCGGCCACGGCGGCGCTGCAGCAGGTCAAGGCCTTGTCTGGGGGCGCGATCGGG
>DAORHX010000499.1:0-3035 GCA_035438245.1 Rubrivivax sp. | reverse complement strand
CCGATACCGCGCCGGCCGCATGCGCCGACCCATCGGGCAGCCGCACCTCGAACACGCTGCCCTGTCCCGGCTGGCTGCGCGCCTGCACCGTGCCGCCCATGCGCTCGACCACCGCCTTGACGATGCCCAGCCCGATGCCGGTGCCTTCGATGCCTTCGCTTTCGAGCCCGAGCCGGTTGAACGGCTCGAACGCCTGCTGCAGCTGCGCGTCGCTCATGCCGCGCCCGGTGTCTGCCACGCGCAGCAGCGCCATGCCGTCTTCCTCGGCCGCCTCGACCAGCACCTGCCCGCCCTCGCGGTTGTACTTGACGGCGTTGGTCAGCAGGTTCAGCAGCACCTGCCGCAGCCGCGTCGCATCGGCGAGCGCGACGCCGTCCTGCGTGCCGGTGCGCAGCTTCACCTTGTGCTGGCGCGCCTGCCGCGCCACCAGCGGCAGCGTCTGGGCGATCAGCGCCGCCAGCGGCACGGGCTGCACGCTGATGCGCATCTCGCCGCCTTCCAGGCTCGACAGGTCGAGCACGTCGTTGATCAGCGACAGCAGATGCTGGCCGGCCAGCTGGATCTGCTCGAGCCGGCGCCGCCGCGTCTCGGCCGACACCTTGTCGCCGTCGCCGAGCAGCAGCTGTGCAAAGCCGAGCACCGCGTTCAGCGGCGTGCGCAGCTCATGGCTGATGCGCGACAGGAACTGCGACTTGGCCTGGCTCTCGCGCTGCGCGAGCAGTTTCTCCTCGCGCGCGATCTGCGCATTGCGCGAGTCGGTGATGTCCCAGTTGACGCCGATGCGCCGTGTCGGCTGGCCGTGCTCGTCGCGCACCGCGACCGAGCGCGACGCGATCAGCCGGCACTGGCCGTCGGGCCAGCACACGCGGAACTCCAGGTTCGACGGGCGGCCCTCGCGGGTGGCCTGCATCAGCTCGCGCCACGTGGCCTCGCGGTCGTCGGGGTGGACCAGCGCCATGCGCTCGTCCTCGGACAGCGCCTGCGGCCGCGGCTGCAGGCCGCGCAGGCGCCACATCTGCTCGTCCCAGTAGGTCCGTCCGCCGAGCAGATCCTGCTCCCAGGTGCCCATGCCGGCGCCGCGCGTGGCGAGTGCGGCACGCTCGCTGGCGCGGTGCAGCGCGGCCTCGGCGGCGCGACGCTCGGTCACGTCCATCAGCACGCCGAACAGGTCGTAGCGGCCGTGCGGGCCTTCCAGCCGCGAGTAGCTGAGCAGGTGGCGCACGGCGCCGTCGCTGCGCACGATGCGCAGCTCCTGCTCGAGATTCGGCCCGCCGCTGCGTACCCAGGCGAGAAAGCGCCGGCGCACCGCGTCGCGGTCGTCCGGGTGTGAAAAACGCGCCAGCCATGCGTCGGCGGTCAGCGCGGCGCTGCCGGCGGGCATGCCGTGCAGCACGAAGGTCTGCTCGCTCCAGCGCGGTTCGCCGGTGTCGGCCTCGACGCTCCAGTAGCCGATGCCGGCGGCGCGTGTCGTCAGCTCGAACTGCCGCATCAGCTCGGTGTGGCGCCGGCCGCTCTCGACACGTTCGCTGACGTCCAGGCCGACGCCGAGCAGTGCCGCCGGCCGGCCTCGTGCGTCGCGCTGCAGGATGCGCCGCGTCAGCACGTGGCGCCAGCTGCCGTCGGCATGGCGGAAGCGCGTTTCGACGTCCACCGGCTGGCCGCTGGCAACGGCCTGTTCGGCGGCACGGCGCAGCGCGGCGCGGTCGTCCGGGTGCGCCATCGCCAACAGCTCGTCGGCGCCGATGTCGCTGCCGTGTGGCCGGCCCAGCAGGTCGAAGGCGCTCGCGCCGACCTGCACGCGGCCGCTGCCCAGGTCGTTGCGGAAGACGCTGATGTTGGCCAGCGCCAGTGCCAGGTGCAGCTGCTCGGTGGCCTCGGCATACGAAGTCGCCTGCACCCAGGCCTCGGTATCGTCGACCACGATGCCGAGCACGCGCTCGGGCGAGTCGTCGGCGCCGTTCTTCACCACCCACTGCGAGTGCAGCTGGCGCACCACGCCATCGGCGCCGCGCACGCGGTAGCGGTGCGAATGGCTGCCGGCATGGTGTATCGATTCGCGGAAGGTCGCGTTCAACAGCGGGCGGTCCTCTGCCAGCACCGAGCGCATCGCGCTGTCGAAGTCCGGTGTGCCGTCGCCTTCGCTGAGCCCCCAGATGCGGTACATGTGGCGGTCCCAGCGGCCTTGCAGCGAACGCGTGTCGCGCTCCCACACCGCCAGGCGGCCGAAGTCCTGCGCCAGGTCCAGCAGTTCGGCCAGGCGGCCGGCTTCGGCGGCTTGCCGGTGCAGCGCGTCGACCGATTGCCAGAACGCGGCGCGGCGGCCGTCACCGAGCAGGCTCGAGCGCACGCGCCACCAGCGGCCGCCGATCTGCATGTCCGGCAGCGTGCCGCAGTGGCCGGTGCGCAGCGCGTCGTCCAGCGTGTGCGCGTCGGCGGCGGCCAGGCCGAGCAGTGCGGCCAACGGCCGGCCGTGGCCCTGCGCCGCGGCGTCGCCGGCCAGCTCGAGCAGCGCACGATTGCACCATTCGATGCGGCCCGATGCGTCGCACAGCGCGACCGGTTCGGGTGCATGCTGCAGCAGCTCGTTGGCGGCGGCAGCGTCGAGTTGCTCCGCGCCACGCGCGGCGCGGGTCTGGGGCTCGAGGTCGGCGTGGTCGGGCATGCTGCGAAGGGCGCGCGGCCGATGCGCAGTCTAGGCGATGGCGCGCGGCGCCGGCGCCCGCAGGCCGGCTCGTGCCAACGTGGAGAATGCGCGTCACGGTCGTGCCCGCAGGGCCCGTCGAGCAGGAGCAAAGAAGATGGGGAACTTGCGCAGGGCCTTGCCGGCGCCGGTGCACGGCACGGTGATCGGCATCGAGGTGGTCGTCGGCCAGGCGGTGGCCGCCGGCCAGACGCTGCTGCTGCTCGAGGCGATGAAGATGGAGGTGCCGCTGCAGGCACCGCAGGCCGGCGTGGTGCGCGCCATCGGCGTGGCGGTCGGCGATGTCGTCGACGAAGGCAGCGCGCTGGTGGACATCGAGCCGGGTGCCGGCCCG
>DAORHX010000498.1:0-3037 GCA_035438245.1 Rubrivivax sp. | reverse complement strand
CGCTTCGCGCGGCGCGCTGGCGCAGCTGCCGGTGACGCGCAAGCACGAGTTGCTCGAGCGCCAGAAGGCGGGCCGCGCCAAGGACCCTTTCGGTGGCTTCTCCACGATCGGCTGGCGCAACCAGGGTGCCGCGCGTGGCGCACGTCGTGTGTTCCAGTCGCCCGGGCCGATCTACGAACCCGAAGGCGCGGCCGCCGACTACTGGCGCTTCGCGCGCGCGCTGTTCGCCGCGGGCTTCCGCGCCGGCGACCTGGTGCACAACAGCTTCAGCTACCACCTGACCCCGGCCGGGTCGATGCTCGAGACCGGTGCCCTGGCCGTCGGCTGCACCGTCTTCCCGGGTGGCGTCGGCAACACCGAGCTGCAGCTGCAGGCGATGGCCGAGTTGCGCGCGGACGCCTACGCCGGCACGCCGAGCTTCCTGCGCATCGCGCTGGAGAAGGCCGACGACAGCGGCATCGCGCTGCCCGCGCTGCGCAAGGCCTCGGTCGGCGGCGAGGCCTTCCCCGCGGCCTTGCGCGACCTGCTGCGCGCGCGCGGCATCGAGGCCTACCAGAGCTACGGCACCGCCGACCTGGGCCTGGTCGCGTATGAAACCGCGGCGCGCGAAGGCCTCGTCCTCGACGAGGGCGTGATCGTCGAGATCGTGCGCCCGGGCAGCGGCGAGCCGGTGGCCGACGGCGAGGTCGGCGAGGTCGTCGTCACCACCCTCAACCAGGACTACCCGCTGGTGCGTTTCGGCACCGGCGACCTCAGCGCGATCCTGCCGGGCGGCTGCCCGACCGGGCGCACGAACGCGCGCATCAAGGGCTGGATGGGCCGCGCCGACCAGACCGCCAAGGTGCGCGGCATGTTCGTGCATGCCAGCCAGGTGGCCGATGTGCCGAAGCGCCATCCCGAGCTGGCGCGGGTGCGCCTGGTGATCGAAGGCGAGATGGCCAACGACCGCATGACGCTGCATGCCGAGGCGCGTCAGCGCGTCGACGGCCTGGCCGCGGCGCTGGCCGCCAGCGTGCGCGACATCACCAAGCTGCGCTGCGAGGTGCGGCTGGTCGAGCCCGGCACGCTGCCGAACGACGGCAAGGTCATCGAGGACTTGCGCCAGATCAACTGAAGCGCGGCGTCCGGTGTTCGCCCTACGTAGTTTCCACGCCGCGTCGCCGGGCGCGCTTGTCTAGCATCGGGGGTACCGAACCCCACCCTGCCGGAGAGAAATCATGAAGAAGCTGATCCTCGCCCTGGCCGCAGCCACGGTGGCTGCGACCGCGCTGGCCTACCCCGACAAGCCGATCACCATCGTCGTGCCGTTCGCGGCCGGCGGCCCCACCGACAAGGTGGCGCGCGACTTCGCCGAAGCGTTGCGCAAACACATGGGCAACGCGACGATCGTCATCGAGAACGTCGGCGGCGCCGGCGGTACGCTCGGCGCCAACAAGGTGGCCAAGGCCGCACCGGACGGCCACACGCTGCTGCTGTACCACGTCGGCATGGCGACGTCGCCGTCGCTGTACCGCAACCTGCCGTACAAGACGCTGGACGACTTCGAGTACCTGGGCCTGATCAACGAGGTGCCGATGACGCTGGTCGGCCGCCCGACGCTGCCGGCCAACAACTACGCCGAACTGGTCAAGTGGCTCGAAGCCAACAAGGGCAAGATCAACCTCGGCAATGCCGGCCTGGGTGCCGCATCGCACCTGTGCGGCCTGATGTTCCAGCAGGCGATGAAGATCGACATGCAGACCGTGCCCTACAAGGGCACGGCGCCGGCGATGACCGACCTGATCGGTGGCCAGATCGACATCATGTGCGACCAGACCACCAACACCACGTCGCAGATCGAAGGCGGCAAGATCAAGGCCTACGCGGTGACGTCGAACAAGCACCTGACGACCCCGGCGCTGGCCAAGCTGCCGACGCTGGACGAGTCCGGCCTGAAGGGCTTCAACGTCACCATCTGGCACGGCCTGTATGCGCCGAAGGGCACGCCCAAGGCGGTGCTCGACCAGCTGAACACGGCGCTGCGCGCGGCGCTGAAGGACCCCGAGTTCATCAAGCGCGAAGAAGCGCTGGGCGCGGTGGTGGTGACCGACGGCCGCCTGGCACCGGCCGAACACAAGAAGTTCGTCGAGGCCGAGATCAACAAGCTCGGCGGCGCGATCAAGGCCGCCGGCCAGTACGCCGACTGAAGGGTTCGAAGGCTCGCCGCTTGTGCGCGGCCCCGCCCGAAGAAGCCGCCCCAGCGGGCGGCTTCTTCGTCGGCGGCTGCCGCGTGCTGCTGGTCGACAGCATCACCGAAGCGGTTGGCCAGGGGGCCGGCTGCGTCGTCGTCAGCGGCTCGCACGGCGGCCTGAGCGCCGCACGTTTTGCGCTGCAGGCCGCGGTGCGCCTGGCGGTGTTCAACGACGCCGGCGGCGGCAAGGACGGTGCCGGCGTCGCCGGGTTGCCATGGCTGCAGCGGCACGGCATCGCCGCGCTGGCGGTGGCGCACGACAGCGCGCGCATCGGCGAGGCCGCATCCACCTGGCGCGACGGCATCATCTCGCGCGTCAACGAGGCGGCTGCGGCGCTGGGCGCACGGCCCGGGCTGGCGCTGCGCGACTGGTTGCCCCGCGCGATGCTCTAGCGGATTGTCATCGGCACCGTCACCGGGCCGTCGTTGACCAGATGCACCTGCATGTCGGCGCCGAACACGCCGGCGGCCACCGGCGTGTGCTGCCGCCGCGCGGCGGCGACCACGGCGTCGAACAGCTGCCGGCCCAGCGCGGGTGGCGCCGCACCGGAAAAGCCGGGCCGGTTGCCGCGGGAGGTGTCGGCCGCCAGCGTGAACTGCGATACCAGCAGCAGTCCGCCGCCGACGTCGCGCAGACTGAGGTTCATCTTGCCGGCGGCGTCGGCGAAGATGCGCAGCGCGAGCAGCTTGTCGACCAGGCGCTCGGCCTGCGCCGGCGTGTCGGTCGGCTCGGCACAGACGAGCACCAGCGCGCCGGCGCCGATCGCAGCGACGCACCCGCCGCCGATCTCGACCCGCGCCTGCGCC
>DAORHX010000497.1:1529-3045 GCA_035438245.1 Rubrivivax sp. | reverse complement strand
CGTAAGCGGTAACGGAGCAGCGTACTTCCGCCGTCGCACCTCAGGGTGGTAGGAGGGCAGGCGGCGTACGGCGGCTCACGGCGATGTCGGCAAAGACCTCGCCGAAGATGCTGGCTGGATCCGGGCGGCTACGAAGGCGATGCAGTCCACGAGGTTCAGCGTGGCGAGCATCAGCGACTTCTCGGCTTCGGTCCTGGCGCCAAGCAGGTCGTTTTCCTTCAGGTAACCGTACGCGAACGCGAGCAGGTAGGGCTCGCGGTGCTCGTCGATGTATTGCTGAGCCGATCGTTGGAGTAATCCGTGCCCCAGGCCTTCGGCGAATCGAACTCGTCCCGCCAGGCGCCGCAGGCAGGCCTCCTGGATATCCTCCGAGATCACCGGCCAGGTGGGTCCCGAGGTCTTCATCGCCTGGTACGCCACGAGCAGGATGTAGATCGGCACGTCCATCTGCGCCAGGCTGACCCCCATTCGCTGCAAGACCAGCACCGAGGCCAGCAGGTTGGGCTGATGGGCAAAGACTTCGTCGGCCAGCCGCACCCGCTCGGCCTGGCCCATGGCGTCGACGGCAACGGCGGCCTTGGCGAGCACGGCCTGCGTGATCAGGGCCATGACAGGGCTTATGGCCCGGCACGCGTGGCCAGCGGCGTCGTCCCGGCCCCGTCGAGCCGGTTCAGATCCGAGCGCAGGGGGTTGGCGGCGAAGTGCTGCTTCCATAGCCGCGGCGTGAGCTCGGCCACGCGCGAGGCCGGGTGCTCGCCGACACGTTGCAGGACATCGACGAGGTAGGTGTACGGGTCGATGCCGTGCAGCCGGCAGGTCGCGATCAGGCTTTGCACGATGCCGGCGTGTTCGGCGCCGACCTCGGTCCAGCAGAACAGCCAGTTCTTCCTGCCCATCGGGATCACGCGCAGCGCGCGTTCGAGATGGTTCGTATCGATCGGCACATCGGGATCGCCGAGGAACACCTCCAGCCCCGCGCGGCGCTCGCGCACATACGCCAACGCCTTGGTCAGCGGATTGCTCGGCAGCAGCCCCTGCTGCTCGAACTGGCGATCGACCCACTCGAAGAAGGCCTCCACCCGCGGCTTGCTGTGCGTGAGCCGGTGCAGCCGTTTGTTCTCGCCCTCGAGCTTGCGCTCGCGCATTTCGCGTTCGATGTCGTAGAGCACGCCGATCTGGCGCAGCGCCTCGGCCGCGGCCTGGGGCTCGGCGCCTCGGGCTTCGAAGAACGTCCTCCTCGAGTGCGCCCAGCATTGGGCGTTGGTCACACCGAGCTTCTTGGCGTAGCTCGCGTAGGCCTCGTAGCCGTCGCTGAGCAGCACCGCGCCTGCGGGCTGCTTCAGCCCCAGCGCCTGCTCCACGTTCTCGTGGCGGCGCGAGTCGAAGAACGGGAAGCACACCTCGTCGTGCTCGCCGTAGATCGGCCAGAAGTACGCCGCGTTCATCTTGCCCGGCCCGGCGCGCCCGGCCTTGATCGGCACCTCGTCCATCGCCTTGACGCGGCTGGCGCAGATCG
>DAORHX010000497.1:0-1429 GCA_035438245.1 Rubrivivax sp. | reverse complement strand
GGCGAACTTGTCGACCAACACTCCGGCAACGAAGCTCACATCGGCGCGGCTGCCCTCGATGACGCCCACCGGTGCCGGCGCACAGTGCAGGGTCTGCGTGTCGCGGCGTTTGATCACGGGGCGCACGTACTTCAGCACCACGCAGCTGCCCGGGCGCTGCGCCAGGCGGTGGCTGATCTTCTCGCCGACGACCTCGTATTGATCGGGCGTGAGGTCCTTGACTTCGGCAGCGGGCACTTCGATCGTGAGCACCGGCACCTTGGATTCGTCGAAGAACGGCACGCTCGCGCTGTCGTCGGCGAAGTCGCTGCGCGCTCGCCGCCGCGTATGCGAGGGCACCTGCTGCTCGCCGGCGCTGCCCGGCGGTGGCACGGGCAGGTCCTGTCCCAGCACTTGGCCCAGGTGCATCTGCTGCGGATCGGGCAGCGGCGCGAAGCGTTCGCTCTTGGCTCCAAACAGCTGGCGCTTGAACCACTCCAGCTGGTGCTGCAGCGCCTGCACTTGCTGCTCGAGCCGATCGATCGCGAGGTCCTTGACCATGAGCATGCGCGCGACGTGCTGCGCATCGAGTGCGGCCACGTCGGCGGCGTTGAGCACTCGTTGGGCTGCGCTGTTCGACATGGACTCTCATCGTAGCGATGCCCCGCTGTTGTCTCCAGAGGATTGAACCTCATTGCTCTCGCGGCGATAGCGCTTTAGCTGCCGCTTCACCTCCATCCCCTCGAGCATGAGCTTGAGCGCCGTCCAGTCCATCTCGCGATGCCGTACCTCGCGCCAATCGCGGATGAAGCGGCCTGCCTCGAGCCGCTTCGCCCACAGACACCAGCCGCTGCGATCCCAATACAGGACCCGCATCTGCGTGGCGCGCCGATTGATGAAGGCGAACAACTGTCCGTTCAGCGGGTCCTGCTGCAGGCCGTGGCGTGCCAGCGCGTACAGCCCGTCGAACGAGTTCCTCATGTCCACCGGCGCCCCGTACAGGAACACCCGGATCCGGCCTTCGGGGAAGAACATCAGCCGCGCACCAAGTGCAGCACCACGCCGCCGCCCAGTTCGAGCCTGATATCCAAGCGGCTCGCGCGCTCGGCCTGCGCACCCATCGAGCCCATCTCGATGAAGTTCGCCGCCGCCGATTGCCGCACTGGCCCGCGACCCTCTTGAGACGTGCTCGCGGCGCTCGTCGCCGCCAGGCGTTGCCGCCATCTGTGAAAGCTGCTGACGCCCAGCCCTTCACGCTTGCAGAAACCCACCACCGATTCGCCGCTGCCGTCAAAGCGGCCAAACACCTCACGCCACGACTGCGCATCCAGGTGCCGCCGCGCTCTCGCCCTCGCTTGCATCGCCGCTGCCCTCCATCGCGTTGCCGATGTGGGGCATTGTCAAAGCCCGTCGTCAGCGAAGGAAGAACGCCGTCGGCTTACCGCTTACG
>DAORHX010000496.1:0-3054 GCA_035438245.1 Rubrivivax sp. | reverse complement strand
TGTGCATCTCGTCGCCGGTGCGGTCGAGGAAGCCGGTGTTGATGAAGGCCACGCGGTCGGCCGCCGCGGCGATGCAGGCCTTCAGGTTGACGCTGGTGCGGCGCTCCTCGTCCATGATGCCGAGCTTGACGGTCGCCTTGGGCAGGCCCAGCAGCTTCTCGATGCGGCCGAACAATTCGCTGGCGAAAGCCACTTCGGCCGGGCCATGCATCTTCGGCTTGACGATGTACACCGAGCCCAGGCGCGAGTTGCGCATGCCGTTGGCGCCGTGGCCCTGCAGGTCGTGCAGCGCGATCGTGGTGGTGATCACCGCGTCCAGGATGCCTTCGGGGATTTCCTGGCCGTCACCCCACAGGATGGCCGGGTTGTTCATCAGGTGGCCGACGTTGCGCACGAACAGCAGCGAGCGGCCGTGCAGCGTCACCGCCTGGCCGTCGGGGCCGGTGTAGACGCGGTCCGGGTTCAGGCCGCGGGTGAAGGTGGTGCCGCCCTTGCTGACCTCCTCGGTCAGCGTGCCCTTCAGGATGCCCAGCCAGTTGCCGTAGGCCAGCACCTTGTCGTCGGCATCGACCACCGCCACCGAGTCCTCCAGGTCGAGGATGGTCGACAGCGCCGCCTCCACCACCAGGTCGGCGACGCCGGCCGGGTCGTCGCGGCCGATGGCATGGCCGCGGTCGATGCGGATGTCCAGGTGCAGCCCGTGGTGCTGCAGCAGCACCGCCGACGGCGCGGCGGCCTCGCCCTGGTGGCCGACGAACTGCGCGGCCTTGGCCAGGCCGACGACGCTGCCGTCCTTCAAGCCGACCTTCAGCGCGCCGCCTTCGATGCGGTACTGCGTGGAGTCGACATGCGAGCCGCGCTGCAGCGGCGCGCAGCGGTCGAGCACATGGCGCGCGTATTCGATGACCTTGGCGCCGCGCTTCGGGTTGTAGCCCGAGCCCTTCTCGCAGCCGTCGGCCTCGGAGAGCACATCGGTGCCGTACAGCGCGTCGTACAGCGAACCCCAGCGTGCGTTGGCGGCGTTCAGCGCGTAGCGCGCGTTGGTGATCGGCACCACCAGCTGCGGCCCGGCCTGCAGCGCCAGCTCGGCATCGACGTTCTTCGTCGTCGCCCGCACCTTCGCCGGCACCGGCACCAGGTAGCCGATCTTCTCGAGGAACTTGCGGTACCTGGCCATCTTGCGGATCGGCCCGGGGTTGGCCTTGTGCCAGGCGTCCATCTCGAGCTGCAGGCGGTCGCGCTCGGCCAGCAGCGCGGCGTTCTTCGGGCCCAAATCGTGCACGATGGCATCGAAGCCCTGCCAGAAGGCGGCGGGCTCGACGCCGGTGCCGGGCAGCACCTGGTCTTCGATGAAACGGTACAGGTGGGTGGCGACTTGCAGGCGGTGGACGGAGGTGCGTTCGGTCATGGTGTCGGTCGTGGGGTGGAGGTGGGAAAGAAGTCGAGCACCGCGCGCAGGCTGCTGCCGGTACGCGTCGCTGCGGTGCCCAGCTGTTCGCTCGGCAGCCCGGCGCGGTTGACCCACAGCGTGGTGTAGCCGTACCAGGTGGCGCCGATCGCGTCCCAGCCGTTGCTGGAGACGAACAGGATGTCGCGCGCCGGCAGGCGCAGCGCCGCCGGGCCCAGCGCATAGGCCGCCGGGTCGGTCTTGTAGCGGCGCACCGCATGCACGCTGAGGATCGGGTCGAGCAGACCGTCGAAGCCGGCGCTCTTCACCGCCACCGCCAGCATCTGCGGGTCGCCGTTGCTGAGGATGCCCGCCGGGATGCCGCGCGACTGCAGCGCCTGCAGCACCAGCTTGTTCTCGGGAAAGCTGCTGAGGTGGTGGTACTGGTTCATCAGCCGCTCCTCGGCGGCGGCATCCAGGTCGAGGCCCAGGCGCTGTGCGGCATAGCGCAGGCCGGCGCGCGTGAGCTCCCAGAACGGCCGGTAGTGCTGGCCTTGCGGGCCGCTCATCGACACCAGGCGCGTGTATTCGATCTGCTTGTCACGCCACAGCAACGCCAACCGCTCGCCGTGGCCGGTAAACAGCTGCTCGGCCAGCGTGGCCACGCTGTAGACGTCGAACAGCGTGCCGTAGGCGTCGAACAGCACCGCGCGCGGCGTGGACGGCACGCGCGGACGGGGTGACGGGGCGCAGGGCTCCATGACGTGAATCTATGCCGAACGCGAGCCCGCATTGCGTGCAGCCCAGGTCTTGGATCCATGACCTGAACAGCACCATTCGCCTCCGATAGCCCCTCGGCCTTGCGGCCGGCACATGCAATACCGGCCAGGTCAGTGACTTGATTTGTGATCTGCGCGACGCTAATCTGCATGGATGGCGCGACTAAAGCAAATCGAATCGTTCGTATCCGTGGCGCTGAAGGGCAGCCTGACGGCCGCCGCCCATGCCGAAGGGGTGGCGCCGGCGGTGATCGGCAGGCGCATCGATGCACTCGAGGAGCGGCTCGGCGTGAAGCTGCTGGTGCGCACCACGCGGCGCATCACGCTGACCCACGAGGGCAGTGCCTTCCTCGAGGATTGTCAGCGCTTGCTAGCGGATATCGCCAATGCGGAGGCAAGTGTCAGCGCTGGCGGTGTGAAGGCGAGCGGTCACCTGCGGATCACTGCGCCGGCCGGTTTCGGGCGCCGCCACGTGGCCCCGCTGGTGCCGGCGTTCCTGCAGCAGCACCCCGAGGTGAGCCTGTCGCTGAACCTGAGCGACCGTGTCGTCGACATCGTCAACGAAGGCGTCGACTGTGCGGTGCGCGTCGGCGACCTGCCCGATTCCAGCCTGGTCAGCGTCCGCCTCGCCGACAACCGGCGGCTGTGCGTGGCCACGCCCGACTACCTGAAGCGCGCCGGCACGCCGGCGCAGCCGTCCGACCTGCTGCGCCACGAATGCCTGACGCTGTCGTCCGACGCCAGCCAGACGCGCGGCTGGGCCTTCCTGGTCGACGGCGAGCTGACCCACCTGCGGCCGCGCGGCCGCGTCGATTGCAGCGACGGCCAGGTGCTGCACGACTGGTGCGTGCAAGGCATGGGCATCGCCTGGCGCAGCACCTGGGAGGT
>DAORHX010000495.1:0-3073 GCA_035438245.1 Rubrivivax sp. | reverse complement strand
CGTCGGCGGCGCGGCCAGCGAGCGCGGCGCGTCGGCGATGGTCGAAGGCGGCGGCAGCGGGTTCGCCGTGCATGCCGACGGCTTCTGGCGCGACACCGGCGACACGAAGGTGCCGTGGTATCCGCGCCCTGTGCCCGGCGGCGGCAGCTCGATGGCGCACACCATCCTGAACTCGGCCAGCCGCAGCTACGGCGGCGCTGTCGGCGGCTCGATGGTCTGGGACCAGGGCTTCCTGGGCGCTGCCGTGGACACCTACCGCAGCGACTATGGCGTCGTCGCCGAGCCCGACGTGACGATCGACATGTTCCTGAACAAGCTGACGCTGGCCGGCGAGGCCCGCGACCTGGGCGGCGCCATCCGCGCGGTCAGCGGCCACTGGCTGGGGTCCGACTACCGGCATCGGGAGATCGAAGGCGGCGGCGAGGTGGCGACGACCTTCGAGAACCGCGGTTCGGACCTGCGGCTGCAGGCGGAGCATGCCAAGCTCTCCCTCGGCAGCGGCAGCTTGGGCGGGGTCTTTGGCCTGCAGGCCGAAGCCGCCGACTTCTCGGCGCTGGGCGAGGAAGCTTTCGTGCCCACCACGTCGACGCGCCATCTGGCGCTGTTCGTGCTGGAGGAATACCGCGTCGGCGATCTCGTGTTGTCCTTCGGCGGCCGGCTGGCGCACGCCAGGATCGACTCGGAAGGCGACGGGCCGGGGCAGTCGCAGTTCGGTGCGCCGCAGTCGCGCTCGTTCACGCCCTTCAGCGCGGCCGTGGGTGGCGTGGTCAAGCTGGCGCCGCCATGGCAGCTGAGCGCCAATCTGGCCTACACCGAACGCGCGCCGACCTTCTTCGAGCTCTATGCCAACGGCCTGCACGTGGCCACCGGCGCCTATGAACAAGGCAACCCCGGACTCGGCATGGAGAAGGGTACGAACCTGGATGTGTCGCTGGCCTGGAAGGACGGCCCGAATGGGCTCGAGGTCGGCGCCTTCGCCAGCGACTTCTCGAACTACATCGCGCTGCTGGCCACCGGCCAGGACGTTCCAGGCGATGACGGCCCGGTGCCGGTGTATGCCTTCAGCGGCGTGCCGGCGCGCCTGTACGGCTTCGAGATCGAGGGCCACTGGCGGCTGCTCGACGGTGCGCAGCAGCTCGACCTGGATGGCAGCTTCGACACGATGCGCGCGACCAACCAAGACAGCCGGCAGCCGCTGCCACGCATCCCACCGCTGCGGGTGACGCTGGGGCTGAACTGGCGCATCGGCGACTGGATGGCGCGCGCCGAAGGCACCTACGCCGCGGCGCAGGACCGTGTGCCCACCGACGACCCACAGACGCCGGGTTACACCATCGTCAACCTGTCGGCAAGCTACCGGCTGCGCCTGGGCGGCACCGACGGCCTGGCCTTCCTGCGCATCGACAACGTCGGCAATGAGCTGGCCTACAACGCCACCTCGATGGCAACGGTGCGGCCGCTGGCACCGCTGCCCGGCCGGGGCGTCATGGTCGGGCTGCGGCTGAGCTTCTGAAGCTCAGCGCGCCGGTGCCGACGCGGCGGCCGGCGCGCCGGCCAGTTGCCCGTCGAGACCGGCCACCAGCGCACGGAACTGCACGTTGTTGCGCAGCAGTTCGCGCCCGGCCAGGATCAGCCGGTCCACCTGCTCGCCGCTGAGCGCCAGGCTGGTCGGGATCTCGTTGAGGAAGCGGCGCAGCGGCAGGTCGGCCACGTCCTCGAAGCTCAGGCGGATGAAGTAGCCCTGCACCGGCCGCTCGGGCGTCGACAGCACCTTGGCCCAGCGCTGCAGGCTCTGCTGCATCTGCTGCAGCGTGTCGGTGTTGTAGCGCTGCAGCTGGATGTTGGTGACGGCGTTGAGCGTCTGCTCGATCGTCGGCTGCAGCCGGCTGGCGTCGATGCCCTGGCGCGGGTCGGCGGCGGCATTGACCGAGATCACCGCGATGCGCCGCGGGGGCTGCATGCCGAGTTGGGTCACGTACTCGCGCGCGCCGCCGATCACCTCGATCGTCTCGAGCAGCGCCCGCAGGCCCAGGTTGTCGGTGATGCCGCCGTCGACGAAGTGCGCGTAGCGGTGCGCGGACTTGTCGCCGTAGGAGGCGTCGTCGTCGATCACCATGCGCAGGTTGGCGTCCGCCGGCTGACGCTCGCGCGCCGCCTCCAGCCAGCTCGGCAGCCCTTTCGAACAGCCCGCATAGTTCTCGACGACGACCGGGTCGAAGACCACCGGCACCGCGCTCGACGCCGTGACCGCCCGCGCCAGCGGGAAGGACGACAGGTCGGAACACAGCAGGTTGAAGTATTCCTGCACGAAGGTGAAGCGCACGCCGTGACCGAGATCGGAGGTGTTGATCAGCACCAGCGGTGCGTCGGGGCGCATCAGGTCGGCGAAGGTGGCGTCGCCGAACAGCACCTGCCGGTAGTAGTCCACCGCCATCTCGGTGCGCCCGTGGCTGCTGAACCAGCGCGCCGGGTTCAGCAGGCCGCGCACCAGCGCGCCTTCGATGTCGCGGCGCAGGAAGCGCTCCTCGAAGTCCTCGAAGATGCGCTCGCCGTACAGGCCGTAGTAGGCCGAGGTGAAGCTGCCGCCGGACACCGAGCTGATCACGCCGACCGCGTCGAGCAGGCGCTGCGGCTTGCCGTCGATGACCACTCGCGTGTCGCGCAGCTCCAGCAGCACGCCGTAGGACAGCGCCGCGGCGCGCGTGCCGCCACCGGAGAACGCCAGCACCAGCGACAGATCGGACGACAGGCTGCGCTGCCTGGCCACGAAACCCTGCAGCGAATAGCCCGAGTCGGGCTCGAGCCGCGAGATCGGCTGGTTCTGTACCACCCCGTAGCTGGTGCAGCCGGCCAGCAACCACAGCACAAGACACAGGAAGAGTGGAGGCGCGGAGCGGAGTCGAACCGCTCTGGACGGATTTGCAATCCGCTGCATAACCGCTTTGCTACCGCGCCACGTGATCGACCCGTTGCAGGTCGACGAAAAAAAGGGAAGCCTGGGCTTCCCTTTCAACGATATCTGGAGCGGGAGACGAGTCTCGAACTCGCGACCTCAACCTTGGCAAGGTTGCGC
>DAORHX010000494.1:0-3073 GCA_035438245.1 Rubrivivax sp. | reverse complement strand
AGCCGGCTCCACACGAACACCATCGCCGTGCAGGGCGCCGCGGCCAGCAGGATCAGGCCGGCGATGTAGCTGTCGGCCTGGTCCGCGGGCAGCCAGGGCGCGAAGACGTGGCGGATGAAGATCCAGCCCAGCAGCGCCATCGAGAAGGGCTTGACGGCCCAGTTGACGAACAGCGTGACGCCGATGCCGCGCCAGTGCTGCCCGACCTGCGACAGTGCCGCGAAGTCGACCTTCAGCAGCATCGGAATGATCATCACCCAGATGAGCAGGCCGACCGGCAGGTTGACCTTGGCGACCTCCATGCGCCCGATGGCCTGGAACGGCCCCGGCAACATCTGGCCGAACGCGATGCCGACGCCGATGCACAGCAACACCCAGACGCTCAGGTAGCGCTCGAAGACGCTCATCGGCGCCGGCGCTGTGGCTGGCGCGGGAAGGACACTCGTGTTCATGGTTGTTCTAGTCCGACCTCATTCGCTCAAGCGCCGGTCTTGCCGATCCGATCGATCTCGCGCTGCAGCGACATGCCGGCCAGCGAGTTCAGAGGCAGCGACAGCATCAGCTCGATGCGGCGCTTCAGGGTGATGGCCGTATCCATGAAGGCCTTGGCCTTCTGCGCGTCGGTGCCCTCGACGGCGGCCGGGTCGGGAACACCCCAATGGGCCGTCATCGGCTGTCCCGGCCATACGGGGCAGACCTCGCCGGCCGCGTTGTCGCAGACGGTGAACGCGAAGTCGAGCTTCGGTGCGCCGGACAGCGCGAACTCGTCCCAACTCTTGCTGCGAAAGCCGTCCGTCGGGATGCGCCACTCGGCCAGGGTCTGCAGCGCGAGAGGGTTGACCGTGCCGTTGGGATGGCTTCCCGCCGACCAAGCCCTGAAGCGCCCGGCGCCGAGATGGTTCATCAGCCCCTCGGCCAGGATGGAGCGGGCGGAGTTGCCGGTGCAGATGAACAGGACGTTGTAGACCTTGTCGCTCATGCGTGACCTCAGCAGCAAGAAGCCGAAGGCTCGGTCGTGATGCCGGTGGGCTTGCCGCGTGGCGTCGGTGCGCAACAGGCTGCAGGCTCCGTGCTCGGCGCGACGGCAGCCTCGGCCGGGACACAGCAGGCCGCAGTCGTTGACGCCGAAGGGGCCGACTCGTTGAAGACCGGGATACTGTCCAGCGTGTGGAAGTGCTCCCAGGCGATGCCCTGCGGGTCGGTGACCCAGTGCTTCTCGCTGCGCGCATAGCAGCATGTCGTCTCGCCTTCATCGAGCAGCGCCATGTCGGCCGCCTCGGCCCGCGCCTTCAGCGCGGCGAGTTCGGCCGGATCGTCGGTCTGGATGCCCAGGTGGTCGATGCCGGGCTGCGAGCCGCGTGTGGAGATGGCGAAGTTGACGGGAGGGTCTTGCAGCATCCACTTGGCATAGTCGCCCTCGAGGCGGGCCGGTGCCGTGGCGAACAGCTTGGAATAGAAGCCGACGCTCTGACCGAGATCGTCGACGTGCAGGTGGACGTGAAAGCGCTTCATGAGAGTCTCGCTTCAGCAGGTGGTGCAGCCAGGAACGACCTCGCAGTCCGCGCCCTGGCAGCAGTGCGCGGTGAGGTAGGCGAGCAGTGCGTTCATCTGTGCGATGGACGGGCGGTAGATGAGGTTGCGACCCTCGCGCTCTTGCGTCACCAGGCCGGCGTGCAGCAGTTCCTTCAGGTGGAAGGACAGCGTCGAGCCGGGCACGTCCAGCGTGGCGCACAGCTCGCCCGGCGTCATGCCCTGGGGAGCGGCGCCGATCAGCACGCGGAAGATGCGCAGGCGCATGCCCTGGGCCAGGGCAGCGAGGGAGGTGACGGCGGCTTGTTCTTCCATGGTTCCATTGTGTTGGAATAATGGGATTGAGTCAAGCGCCGCCCTCAAGACGAACGAGAACTTCACCCGCGTCGAGACCTTCGTCAACAGCGCCGGCAACGGCGACAACGATGTGCAGTGGCTGCGCGTGCAGGTCAAGCCACGCAGCCGCGAAGTGTTCTCCTACGAACCGATGATCGTTCCGGGCAAGCGCACCGCGGTGCCTGCGCCGCACTGAGTCCGTGCGGCGGCGGACGGCGCGCGCCGCGTTGGGAGCGGCCGGCGCCGCCTCCGAAGCGGTGTGGGCGCGCAGCCTGACCGGCGCGGCGATTCAGACCGATGGGAACGTGCGCTAGAACTTCCCGAACGTCAGATACGCCTGCACCGGATCCATCCCCGACACCAGCGCGCGCCGCATGTCGCTCTCGGTGGCCACCACCTCTTCGGTCCGGCTCACCACCGCCTCGGCGATCTCGGCCGGGATGATGACCACGCCGTCGCGGTCGCCGAGCAGGTAGTCGCCAGTGCGGATGGTCACGCCGCCGATGTCGATCGGCTCGCCATAGGCGTGCGGGATCCAGCGCGCGACGATGTCCGACGGCGTCAGGAACGAGCAGAACACCGGGAAACCCTGCTGCAGCACCAGTTCGGTGTCGCGCGAGCCGCCGTCGACCACGTAGCCGAGCACGCCGCGCGCCGCCAGCGTCTGCGCCGACAGCTCGCCCATCA
This sequence comes from Rubrivivax sp., assembly GCA_035438245.1. Classification (GTDB taxonomy): domain Bacteria; phylum Pseudomonadota; class Gammaproteobacteria; order Burkholderiales; family Burkholderiaceae_C; genus Rubrivivax. The sequence goes on along the minus strand of DAORHX010000494.1, from coordinate 520 downwards.
GCGCCACCTCGTGGTTGTGCGGCTGGCACACCACCACGTGCCCGGCCGGCGCCTTGGCCAGCAGCGTGCACCAGCCGAGCAGGCAGTCGTGGCGGCTTCGGCTGCGGTCGATGTGGCCGGCCACGGTCCACACCGGACCGGCCAGCTTGCAGCCCGGCGCGATGGCCTTGATCTGCGGCGGCAGCACGATGTGCTCGTGGCCCATGCCGCGCAGCACGTCGTGCACGGCGCCGCTGTAGCAGGCGGCCAGGCGTTCGCTCAGGGTCGGCACGGCGGGTCTCCTTCGGGGGCGGGAAGCGGGGTGGCGCCGGTGGTCCACCAGTCGCCGTCGAACTGCGGCAGCAGGAAGTCGACGAAACCCAGCACCTTGGTCGGCACCAGGCGCGGCGAGCTGAACACGGCGTGGATCTGCTGCGCCGGCAGCGTCCACTGCGCGAGCAGCGGCCGCACCGCGCCGTCGCGCACCGCTTCGTGGGCCACGTACCAGGGCAGGGCGGCCACGCCCAGGCCGGCGCGCGCC
>DAORHX010000493.1:0-3096 GCA_035438245.1 Rubrivivax sp. | reverse complement strand
AGGACGGCGTCGTTCGCAGCCACACGCCGGGCGGCGGGCAGAGCGTCGCGCTGGCCGAGCCGCATGCCGATGCGGTGGTCGCGCTGGCGGTCGCGCCGGCCGGGGCGGGCGCGCCGCCGGTGGTCTATTCGGCCGATACGCGCGGCGTGGTCAAGGCGCGCGGCAGCGCCGAAGACAGCGGCACCGTCGCCACCGCCACCGACGCGACGGGCAAACCCTTCAGCGTCGATTCGTTGGACTTCGCGCCCGATGGCCGGCGCTGGCTCGCGGCCGGCTCGGCCGGCGACGTGCTGGTCTTCGACCGCGCGACGCGCCAGCTGCTGCAGCGGCTGGAGACCGGCGCCGATCAGGTGCATGCGGCGGCCTTCAGCCCGGACGGCAACTTCGTCGCCGCCATCGACAACGCCGGGCGGCTGCAGGTCTGGCAGGGCGCGCGGCTGCAGCGCTACGCGACACTGTGGCTGCGCAACGAACCGGGCCGCGTCGGCAACGATGCCTTCGGCGTGCTCGGCGCGCTGCGCCGTCTGGTCTGGCTGCCCGATTCGCGGCGCGTCGCCATCGCCACCCAGTCCGGCGTGGTGGTGGTGATCGCGGTGCCGGTGGACGATTGGTTGACGCCGGCGTCCTGATCGCCCCGGCGGCCGGGCCGTGGGGCCGTGTGTGAATGTGTTGACCTGCCAAGGAGGAGCGAGATGAGCAGACGCCCCGACCTGATCTTCATCGTCGCCGACGACCTGGGTTATGCCGACCTCGGCTGCTACGGCGGCCGGCCGGCCGAATTCGGCGCGGTGTCGCCGGTGCTCGATGCGATGGCCGCCAACGGCCTGCGCTTCACGCAGGGATATGCGAACTCCCCGGTGTGCTCGCCGACACGCTTCGCGCTGATGACCGCGCGCTGGCAGTACCGGCTGCGCGGCGCGGCCGAGGAGCCGATCAACAGCCGCAGCCGCGGCAGCGCCACGCTCGGCCTGCCGCCCGAACACCCGACGCTGCCTTCGCTGCTGAAGGAGGCCGGCTACCGCACCGCGCTGATCGGCAAGTGGCACCTGGGCTATCCGCCGCACTTCGGCCCGCTGCGCTCGGGCTACGAGGAGTTCTTCGGCCCGATGAGCGGCGGCGTCGACTACTTCAGCCACGCCGACTCGGCCGGCCGCCACGACCTGTTCGAAGGCGAAGCCGAACAGGCGCAGGACGGTTACCTCACCGACCTGATCAGCCAGCGCGCGGCCGACTGGGTGCAGCGCGTCGGCGGCGAGGACAAGCCCTTCTTCCTCAGCCTTCACTACACCGCGCCGCACTGGCCGTGGGAGACGCGCGACGACCGCGCGCTGTCGCAGAACCTGCAGGGCAGCCTGTTCCACCTGAACGGCGGCAACATCCACAGCTACCGCCGCATGATCCACCACATGGACGAGGGCATCGGCCGCCTGCTCGACGCGCTGCGGCGCGCCGGCCGGCTCGACAACACGCTGGTCGTCTTCACCAGCGACAACGGCGGCGAGCGCTTCAGCGACAACTGGCCGCTGGTCGGCGGCAAGATGGACCTGACCGAAGGCGGCATCCGCGTGCCCTACATCGTGCAGTGGCCGGCGGTGATTGCAGCTGGCGGTGTCAGCGCCCAGCACTGCCTGACGATGGACTGGTCGGCGACGCTGCTCGATGCGGCCGGTGTTGCCGCGCATGCGCAGCACCCGCTGGACGGCGTGTCGCTGCTGCCGGTGCTGCACGATGCCGGCAAGACCTTCGCCCGCCCGATGCACTGGCGCATGAACCACCGCGGCCAGCGCGCGCACCGCGACGGCGACTGGAAGTACCTGCGCGTCGACGGCAACGACTACCTGTTCAATATCGCGGACGACGAGCGCGAGCGCGCCAACCGTGCGGCGCTCGAACCCGAGCGGCTGCAGCGCATGCGCGCCGCCTGGGAGGCGTGGAACGGGACCCTGCCGCCGGTCCCCGAGGACGCCACCGTCAGCCTGGGTTATTCGGTCAAGGACATGCCGCAGCGCTGATCGGGACCACCCGCGCGCGCAGCTGGCCGCAGCCGCCGTCGACGTCCTGCGCTGCCGAGCGGCGCAGCTTGGTCAGCACGCCGCGGCGGTGCAGCGCGCGCGCCATCGCGGCGGCGAGTTCCCAGGGCGGCCGGCGATAGGGCAGCTGCGGCACGCGGTTGTAGGGGATCAGGTTCATCACCGCGTAGCGGCCGGCCAGCAGCCGGGCGATGCCGTCGACCTCGTCGTCGCCGTCGTTGATGCCTTCGAGCAGCGTCCACTGGTACTGCACCGGGTAGCCGCTGCCGCGCGCGTAGCGGTCGGCGCGCTCGACCAGCTCGGCCGGCTCGATGCGCGGTGCGCGCGGCAGCAGCTGCGCGCGCCGCGCCGGCTGCGTGCTGTGCAGCGACAGCGCCAGCGCCGGCTTGACGTGGCCGAGCGGCAGCCGCTCGAACACGCGCCGATCGCCGACCGTCGACAACACCAGCTTCTTGTGTGCGATGCCGCCGGCCGTGCCGAGCAGCTCGATCGCATCGAGCACCGCGTCGAGGTTGTGCGCCGGCTCGCCCATGCCCATGAACACCACCTTCGACACGCTGCGCCGCGCGCGCGCCAGCGCCACCTGCGCGACGATCTCGGCGCTGCCCAGCTGGCGCTGCAGGCCGTCGCGCCCGGTCATGCAGAACACGCAGCCGACCGCGCAGCCGACCTGCGTCGACACGCACAGCCCGTCGCGCGGCGGCAGCACGCTTTCGACGCTGCGGCCGTCGGCCAGCTGCAGCAGCAGGCGCTGCGCGCCGTCGTCGCCGGGGTGCACCGAGTGCAGCCGCAGCAGCGCGCCGAGCTCGTCCATCAGCGCCGGCAGCGCGTCACGCACGGACAAGGGCAGGAAGTCCTCGATGCGCCGGCGGCCGCTGTGCAGCGGCAGCGCGTGGGCCCAATGGCGCAGCACGCGCTGCTCGTGCAGCGGCTTGGCGCCGGCCGCCCGCAGCCGGCGGCGGATGTCTTCGATGTGCATGGCCGGCATCATGCCTGTACACCATCCGGGTGCCCGAAGCGTTGCACCAGCTAAAGCCGGCGAGGACGACATGAACAGATGCCTGAC
>DAORHX010000492.1:0-3104 GCA_035438245.1 Rubrivivax sp. | reverse complement strand
CGGTGCGCGACGTGTGGATGATCGTGGCCGACATCCTGGTGTTCGTGCTGATCTATTTCGTCACGATGGTGGCGGTGGTCGGCGGTTTCGATGCCTGGCTGCTGCTGCCATTCGTCGCCTGGGTGCTGCTGTACATCGGCGCGCTGTGGTTCTTCGTGCCGCGGCTGGCGCGCAGCGCGAAGGCCCAGGCCGACGCGCGCTCGCTGATGACCGGGCGCATCACCGACGCCTACACCAACATCGCCACCGTCAAGCTGTTCTCGCACGCCGGGCGCGAGGCCGGCTATGCGCGCTCGGCGATGCAGGACTTCCTGGTCACCGTCTACACGCAGATGCGGCTGGTCAGCGCCTTCGAGATCGTCAACCACCTGCTCGGCATCGCGCTGATCCTGTCCACCGCCGGCGTCACGCTGTGGCTGTGGACGCAGCAGCAGCTGGGCGTCGGCGCGGTCGCCGCGGCCACCGCGATGTCGCTGCGGCTGAACGGCATCTCGCACTGGGTGATGTGGGAGATGGCCAACCTGTTCGAGCAGGTGGGCACCGTGCAGGACGGCATCAACACGCTGTCGCGGCCGCAGGCGGTGCTCGACCGGCCCGATGCGGTGCCGCTGCGCGTGCAGCGCGGCGAGCTGCTGTTCGACCAGCTCGGCTTTCGCTACGGCCAAGGCGCGCGTGTCGTCGACCAGCTGACGCTGACCGTGCACCCGGGCGAGAAGATCGGCCTGGTCGGCCGCTCGGGCGCGGGCAAGAGCACGATCGTCAACCTGCTGCTGCGCTTCTACGACGTCGAGGCAGGGCGCATCCTGATCGACGGCCAGGACATCGCCGGCGTCACGCAGGACAGCCTGCGCGCGCAGATCGGCATGGTCACGCAGGACACCTCGCTGCTGCACCGCTCGGTGCGCGACAACATCCTCTACGGCCGGCCCGACGCCACCGAGGCCGACATGGTCGCCGCCGCGCAGCGGGCGGAAGCGCACGACTTCATCGTCGGCCTGAGCGACCCGGCCGGCCGCCGCGGCTACGACGCGCATGTCGGCGAACGCGGCGTCAAGCTGTCCGGCGGGCAGCGCCAGCGCATCGCCATCGCGCGCGTGATGCTGAAGAACGCGCCGATCCTGCTGCTCGACGAAGCCACCAGTGCGCTGGACAGCGAGGTCGAGGCGGCGATCCAAGCCAGCCTGTACCGGCTGATGGAAGGCAAGACGGTGCTCGCCATCGCGCACCGCCTGTCGACGATTGCCGCGATGGACCGGCTGGTGGTGCTGGACAGGGGGCGCATCGTCGAGGTCGGCGATCACCGCTCGCTGCTCGGCCAGGGCGGGCTGTACGCGCGCCTGTGGGCGCACCAGAGCGGCGGTTTCCTCGTCGACGAGGACGACGCCGCCGTGGCGCCGGCCGCGAGCGACGTCGACCGCGATGCGCCGGCCGAGCGCGCGCTGACCGTACCGCCGGCGTTCCGGTGACATGTCGCACTTGCGTCCGCCGCGCGCGGGCGCACCCTCAATGCCCGCTGCGGGGCACCGATATGCCGGCTGCATCGCCTTCGTTCGGGCCCACCGGCGGGCGTGCCCCGACCCACCATGCAGCTCGCCTTGCCGCCCCATGCCGACGACTGGCTCTTCGGCACCGACCCGAAGCAGCGCATCCGCTCGCGGCGCACGCTGCTGGTCTGCGGCATGTACCTGCTCGCCGCCGTCGCCCAGTGGTGGGCGGCACAGATCGGCCTGGCCGACCCGGCGCTGGCGCGCGTGCTGATCGTCTGCCTGGCGCCGGGGCTGTTCGGCTTCTTCCTGCTGATGCGCAGCGGCATGACGCAGCGTTTCGCCGACCCGGCGCTGACGCTGCAGCAGATGATCTTCGCCATCGTCGCGATGGCCGCGGCCTACGTCATCAACCCGCCGCTGCGCGGCATGCTGCTGATGGTCGTCGCCCTGGTGCTGGTGTTCGCCGCCTTCATGCTCAGCCCGCAGGCGTCGCGCGTGCTCGGCCTTCTCGCCGTCACGCTGCTCGGCCTGGTGATGCTGGCGATGGCCGCACACGCACCACAGACCTTCGACCCGACCATCGAGCGCATCCATTTCGCGTTCGCGGCCGTGGTGCTGCCGGTGATCTCGATGCTGGCCGGCGAGCTGTCGGACATGCGCACGCGCCTGAAGGTGCAGAAGAACGAACTGCAGGACGCGCTGGCGCGCATCCACAAGCTGGCCACGCGCGACGACCTCACCGGCCTGGTCAACCGGCGTCACATGGAAGAGCTTGCCGCGCTGGAACAGCGCCGCGCGATGCGCAGCAACAGCATGCCGTGCCTGTGCCTGCTCGACATCGACCACTTCAAGCGCGTCAACGACCACCACGGCCACGCCGCCGGCGACGAGGTGCTGCGGCTGTTCTCGCGCCACGCCGCGGCGGCGATGCGCGAAACCGACGTGCTCGCGCGCTGGGGCGGCGAGGAGTTCCTGGTGATGCTGCCCGATACCCGCCCCGACGAGGCGCGCACCGGCTTCGAACGACTGAAGCGCGTGCTGTCGCGCGACGAAACCTGGGGCGCGCAGGCGCACCTGCGCGTCAGCTTCTCCGCCGGGCTCACCGGCTGGCGACCCGGCGAAGCGCTGCGCGATGCGCTGGCCCGCGCCGACCATGCGCTGTACGAGGCCAAGGCCTCGGGCCGCGACCGCCTGGTGGAAAGATAGTCCGCCGTCGTTCAGACGACGTTCGTCTCCCACAGCGGCCGGCCCTCGAGCACGCGCGCCCAGCCCAGGCGCGACAGGTCCAGGCTGCGGTAGCCGCCGTACAGCACCAGCTCGCTCAGGCCGCGCCCGACCGCCGGCGAATGCTGCAGGCCGTGGCCGCTGAAGCCGTTGGCGAACAGCAGGTTGTCGACCAGCGGGTGCGCGCCGAGGATCATGTTGTGGTCGAGCAGGTTGACGTCGTAGTGGCCGGCCCACGCACGCTGCACGCGCAGCGCCTCGAAGCCGGGCACGCGTGCGGCCAGCGCCGGCCAGAGGGTGGCGTCGAACTGAAGCCCCATGGGCTGCCCGTAGTGGGCTCGGAGTCCTCGCTCGCAGGTTGTGGCGGTTCGTCCGCATGACAGACCGGCGTCA
>DAORHX010000491.1:0-3115 GCA_035438245.1 Rubrivivax sp. | reverse complement strand
GGGCTGCTAAGCCAGTCAGGCCTGATCGCGCTGGCGCTTCTGGGCGCGCCGGCCGCCGAAGTCGGCGCCTTCGCGGCGGCGGCCTCGACGGTGGGCCTGGTCGTCGTCTGCGCCAGCGCCACCAACCGCGCCTACGGCCGGCGCCTGTCGCTGTTGCTGGAACGCCGCGACCACGCCGGCCTGCAGCGGTTGCGCCGCCGCCGGCTGGGGTGGCTGCTGCCTTCTGTGCTCGCCTTCCTGCTGGCCTGCACGCTGTACGGCCGCGAACTGCTGCTGCTGTTCGGACGCGACTTCGCCGCGCACGGCACGCAGGCGTTGCTGCTGCTGGCGGCGGGCGCTTCGCTGGCGGTGTTGCTGGCGCTGGCGCCGACCTGCCTGAAGTACCTGCGCCGCACGCGCACGATGTTCACCGCTGTCGCTGGCGGGGTGCTGCTGCAGAGCTTGAGCCTGGCGCTGCTGGTGCCGCGTTTCGGCGCCACCGGCGCCGCCGCGGCCTATCTGCTCTCGATCGGCAGCCTGTACCTGTGCTTCGGCTGGCTGGCGCACCGGGCGCTGGTCGCGCTGCGCGAAGCCTGAAAGCGCCTTTCCGACCCCCGCGCTAGGCGCCACCATCCAGCCCACGACCGTTGCGCCCCCGCCCCCACCTGACCCATCAACCAGGAGCTTTTCCCCATGTTGCACATCGACCTGCCCACCCGCGCCGACATCCTGAAGCTGGCGCACACGCGCAGTTCGCCCTGCGTGACGATCTATGTCGCCACGACCCCGGTCACCGAGCAGGCGCAGGCCGGCCGCATCGCGCTGAAGAACCTGGCCCGCCAGGCCTTGCAGCAGCTCGAAGCCGCCGCCACGCCCAAGCGCGCGCTGGCCGCGATCGAAGAGCAGGTTGCCGAGATCGAGGATGACGCCGCCTTCTGGGCGCACCAGGCCAACAGCCTGGCGATCTTCATCAGCAACGGCGGCGTGATCACCTACCGCCTGCCCAGCAAGCTGCACGATCAGGTTCATGTGGCCGACCGCTTCCACATCAAGCCGCTGCTGCGCGCCGTGACCTTCGCCCACAACGCCTACGTGCTGGCCCTCGGCAAGGGGCACGTGCGGCTGCTGGAGGTGTCGGCCGACCTGCCGGTGCACGAAGTCAAGGTGCCCGGGCTGCCGCACGACATGGCCGACGCGCTGGGGCGGCGCAGCCACCTGGCGCGGGGTGACGACATGCGCAACGCTTGCGCCGGCAGCGAGAGCGCCCAGCTCACGCGCTATGCGCGCGCGGTCGACGGCGCGCTGCGGCCGGTGCTGAGCGGCCACGAGCGCCCGTTGATCGTGGCCGCCACCGAACCGCTGAGCTCGCTGTTCCGGCGCGTTAGCAGCTACCCGCACACCGCCGCGCAGGCGATCGCCGGATCGGCCGACCAAACACCGGACCACGAACTCGCGGCCGCCGCGCGCGGCGTGCTCGACGGCCTCTACGCCGGCCAGATTGGCGAAATCGCTGCGCTCTTCGCCGCACGTGCCGGCCAGGGCCGCACCACTACCGACGTGGCGCAGGCCGCACGGGCCGCGACGCTGGGCGCCGTGGACACGCTGGTCGTCGACATCGACGAAGTGCTGCCGGGCACGGTCTCCGACGACGGCCACGTCAGCTTTGCCCCGGCGCCAGACGCCGACAGCTACGGCGTGGTCGACGAGATCGTTAGCCGCGCGCTGAAGTCGGGTGCCCGTGTGATCGCCGCGCGAAAGGCCGATGTGCCGGGGCAGGGTGCGCTGGCGGCGATCCTGCGCTACGCGGTTTGAGCGGTGGAGCCGATGAAACTGTCGCCAAAGAAATCGATCGGGCACTCCGGCCATCGCGATACGGCGACGGCCCGAACACAACAGGCCGGCAGGAAATGCGTTTGCCGTTCGGAGGCGCTCTGGGTTCTCGGGATTTGCACATTCTTCGCCTTGCCATTCGCGCACGGTCGACGCCGCGAAGTCCTTGGCGCCGCAGCCGCATTGATCCGCCGACAGATTTCGCGCGGACCGAGGTACGACCGCATAGAGCACGAGTCCCGCTTTGTCGGAGCATGATGTCGGCTTCTCGGCTGAGAAAACCAAAGGTCGTACGACCGTTCAGGGTCGCCAGCGGCTGCAGCGCCCGCGCCGTGGTCGACAGCATCCGGCTGTTTTCCCGTCATCCGGCGGAAAGGACAACGCGGCAGTTCGCCGACTACTGCCGGCGACGGGAGGCACGTCGTTGTCGGGCAAACACCGCAAGGCAGTGCCTCGCTGGGGCGAGCGCAAGCCGACCACGCCAGCCCGGCAACCAGATCTCGAAAGGCACCAAATTCGCTTGCCATTGTGGGTTTGCGACGTAGCGCCGCACCGCCAAGCTGAGAGTCGTTTCGATCGACCGATGGGTTTGCGACGTTGGCAACCGCGAATTCGAACCTCTCCGCCATGGATCCGGGCTCGGCTGCCGTGCCCATCGACGAACTGCTGGCCTCCGTCGACGACCTTGTCGCCCGCATCCGACTATGCTTCGGCCTCGGCCGGGAGGACTTCGAGCGCGACGTGCTGCCGCTGCTGCGCAGCTACGCAAGCTACGTCCACCTGCTGCCGGCGACAGCGGACAACTACTTCAGCGCCCCCGGCGGCCTGCTGAAGCTGGGCCTCGAGGTGGCCTTCTTCAGCCTGCAGGGCACCGACGCCCACATCTTCTCTGGCCGCGCGACGATCACGGAGCGCCGGCAACTGGAGCCGCGCTGGCGCCTGGCGACCTTTGTCGGTGGCCTGTGCTGCGAGTTGCACCGCGTGCTCGCCCATGTCGTCGTCACCGATAGCCGTGGCGGGCAGTGGCCTTCCTACCTGACAGCGTTGTCCATGTGGCTTGCCGATCGAGGCGCCGGGCGCTACCTCGTGTCCTGGAGGCCGAACGCGGCTGAATCACGAGCCTTGGGACTATTCGCGATGCCCCTGGTCGTGCCGCCCAGCACCTTGCAGTTCCTCGACGAAGGCAACACCGTGATCGTGCCGCACCTGCTGGCCAGCATCTGCGGCACACAGCCGTACCACGACGCCAACGTTCTAGTGTAGTGTTGCGTTCTGTTTGGAACTTAAGCGCGCGTTGGCCCGAATG
>DAORHX010000490.1:0-3119 GCA_035438245.1 Rubrivivax sp. | reverse complement strand
GGCATGTTCTTGTCGCAGCCGCCGATGACCATCACGCCGTCCATCCACTGGCCGCCGACGCAGGTTTCGACGCAGTCGGCGATGACCTCGCGCGACACCAGGCTGTACTTCATGCCCTCGGTACCCATCGCCATGCCGTCGCTGATCGTCGGCGTGCCGAAGACCTGCGGGTTGGCGCCGGCTTCCTTCAGGCCGATCACCGCCGCGTCGGCCAGCCGCTGCAAGCCGGAGTTGCAGGGCGTGATCGTCGAATGCCCGTTGGCCACGCCGATCATCGGCTTGCCGAAGTCGCCCTCGGTGTAGCCCATCGCGTAGTACATCGAGCGGTTCGGGGCGCGCGCCACGCCTTCGGTGATGTTCTTCGAGCGGCGGTTGGTGCTCATCGGTGAGTCTCCGGTCCAGCAAAAGACGACAGTATCGCCGCAGGGCCGTGTGGGGGCCGCCGCCGCGGCGACAATCCGCCGCGCAAAGGAGGTGCAACCGAAGATGCTCGTGCATCCGCAATTCGACCCGGTGGCCATCGCGATCGGCCCGGTGCAGATCCACTGGTACGGGCTGACCTATCTCGTCGCCTTCGCGCTGTTCCTGTGGCTGGGGGGACGGCGCACGCGCCAGCCGTGGATGGCCGCCGACGGCTGGAAGCGCGGTGACGTCGAGGACCTGCTGTTCTACGGCGTCATCGGCGTCATCCTCGGCGGCCGCCTCGGCTATGCGCTGTTCTACAAGCCAGGCCACTACGCCGCGCAGCCGTTGGAGCTGCTGGCCGTGTGGCGAGGCGGCATGTCCTTCCACGGCGGGCTGCTCGGCGTGCTGGCGGCGATGGCGCTGTTCGCGCGGCGGCGTGGCCGGCGTTTCCTGCAGGTCGCGGACCTGGTCGCGCCGTGCGTGCCGCTCGGGCTGGCGGCAGGGCGCATCGGCAACTTCATCAACGGCGAGCTTTGGGGCCGCGCGGCCGATCCGTCGCTGCCGTGGGCGATGGTCTTTCCGCAATCGGGCACCAACATCCCGCGGCACCCTTCGCAGCTGTACCAGTTCGCGCTGGAAGGGCTGCTGCTGTTCGTGCTGCTGTGGTGGTACGCGGCCAGGCCACGGCGCACCGGGCAGGTGTCGGGCGCCTTCCTCGTCGGCTACGGCATGCTGCGTTTCGTCGCCGAGTACTTCCGCGAGCCGGACAGCTTCCTCGGCCTGCGTGCGCTGGGTTTCAGCCAGGGTCAGTGGCTGAGCCTGCCGATGATCGCCATCGGCGTGTGCATGTGGTGGTGGGCGAGCCGGGCAGAATCACGCCGATGAGACAGATCTTCCTCGACACCGAAACCACCGGGCTGAGCGCCGAGGGCGGTGACCGCATCGTCGAAATCGGCTGTGTCGAGATGGTCGGCCGACGGCTGACCGGCGACAACCGCCACTTCTATCTGAATCCGCAGCGCCCGAGCCACCCCGACGCGCTGCGCGTGCATGGCCTGACCGACGAATTCCTGTCCGACAAGCCGCTGTTCGCCACGGTCGCCGAGGAACTGCTGTCCTATCTGGCGGGTGCCGAACTGGTGATCCACAACGCCGCGTTCGACGTCGCGTTCCTCGACAAGGAACTGCAGCGCTGCGGACGACCGGGCGTTGCGGGCAAGGTCGCGCAGATCACCGACAGCCTGCTGATGGCGCGCGAGCTGTATCCAGGCAAGAGCAACTCGCTGGACGCGCTGTGCAAGCGGCTCGAGGTCGACAACTCCAACCGCACGCTGCACGGCGCGCTGCTCGACGCGGGGTTGCTCGCGGAGGTCTACATCTGCATGACGCGCGGGCAGGGCTCGCTGGTCATCGACGAAGGCGACACGCTGGACACCGGCGTCAGCGTCGAGCTCGTCGATCTGTCGACCTTCGAGCTGCCGATGCCGCTGCCCAGCGACGAGGAGCTGGGCGTGCACCGCGCGGTGCTGGCCGACATCGCCAAGGCCAGCCGCGGCAAGCTGCTGTGGCAGGCCGATCTGGCATAATCCCCCGCTTTCCGGACACGGCTCCGGGCGGTTAGCTCAGCGGTAGAGCACTGCCTTCACACGGCAGGGGTCGCAGGTTCGAACCCTGCACCGCCCACCAAGAACACAAGCAAAATCAAATCCTTAGCGGCGCCACAGTGCGCCGCTTTTGCTTGAGTGGGGGAAAAGTGGGGAAAACGCGGCGCCTGCCGCGCCGACACCGCGGGGCAGCGTGAATCGCCGCTTTCCTGTGCGCTCCAGCGCTGGCGCAAGATGTCGGCGGACTTCAACATCCGCGTCGAGCAATAGCCGCCACGGCCGCCATGGCGTCGGCAGCGCGAAGGGTGAGCGGCGGCTTGGCGCGCGCCTTCGGCCTTCAGTTCACCTGGCGCTCGCGCCCCTGCCAGTGCGGCGCGCGCAGCTCGCGGCGCAGGATCTTGCCGGGGGGGTCTCGCGGCAGTGCGGCGACCACGTCGACGCTCTTCGGCACCTTGAAGCCGGCGATGCGTTCGCGCGCCCAGGCGATGGTCGCGTGCGGGTCGCGCCGCTCCGGCGCGGCCAGCCGCCAACTCACGCGGCCACGCTGGCGCCGGGCTTGATGGTCGAGGGTGCGGCGCAGAGCTGGGTGGTGAGCGGCTTCGAACCCTTCGAGCGCCCGCTGGAGTTGCAGCGCGTGTGCCGCCAGATCCCCGACATCTGGTGCCGCGCCATCTACATCGACACCATCGAGCTGCAGCCAGCCTGCTAAGCTGGCTTGGACATGTCACCCATGTCCCCGCACACCTGTCACCCCTGTCCCCGGTCCATACACCCTCTCCCAGAGGGAGAGGGAGTTGACTGGCTCCCTCTCCCGCGCGCGGCACAGGGTGGGGGTGAGGGTCTGCGGGCTGGGCGCGCTGGCGCCTTTGCTCACACTCGTCACCCGCCGCGCTGCTTCATGCGGCGCGGGTCGCGCGCAGCTCGGTGGAGCCACTGAAATGAGCGAACTGGCCGAGGCCCTGGGCGCGCTGGTGCGTCGCGTGCTGCCGGGCATGCGCGGCATCGAGGGCCTGCGCCGCCTGTCGGCCGGCGCGACGCTGCAGACCTGGGCCTTCGACGCCGTCGGCATCGGTGAGCATCGCGGCGAGGTCGGCACCCGGCGCCACCGGC
>DAORHX010000489.1:0-3122 GCA_035438245.1 Rubrivivax sp. | reverse complement strand
CATGAACATCATCATCCTCGACGACTACCAGGACGCGGTGCGCAAGCTGAAGTGCGCGTCCAAGCTGGAGGCGCTGAACGCCAAGGTCTTCACCAACACCGTCAAGGGCATCGGCCAGCTGTCGGTGCGGCTGCGCGACGCCGACGTGCTGGTGCTGATCCGCGAGCGCACGCACTTCCCGCGGCAGCTGCTGGAAAAGCTGCCGAAGCTGAAGCTGATCGCGCAGACCGGCCGTGTCGGCAGCCACATCGACGTCGACGCCTGCACCAAGCTCGGCATCGCGGTGGCCGAAGGCGTCGGCTCGCCGGTGGCGCCGGCCGAGCTGACCTGGGCGCTGATCATGGCCAGCATGCGCCGGCTGCCGCAGTACATCGGCAACCTGAAGCACGGCGCGTGGCAGCAGAGCGGGCTGAAGACCGCGTCGATGCCACCCAACTTCGGCATCGGCCAGGTACTGCGCGGGCGCCGGCTGGGCATCTGGGGCTACGGCAAGATCGGCCAGATCGTCGCCGGCTACGGCCGCGCCTTCGGCATGCAGGTCGGCGTCTGGGGCAGCGTATCGGCACGCGCCAAGGCCATCGCCGACGGCCACGAGGCGGCCGCATCCTGCGAGGACTTCTTCGCGAGCTGCGACGTGCTGAGCCTGCACCTGCGCCTGAGCGAGGCGACGCAGGGCATCGTCAAGCTCGAGGACCTGTCGCGCATGAAGCCGACGGCGCTCTTCGTCAACACCTCGCGCGCCGAGCTGGTCGAGGAACACGCGCTGGTGTCGGCGCTGAACCGCGGGCGCCCGGGCATGGCGGCGATCGACGTGTTCGAGGCCGAGCCGATCCTGCAGGGCCACCCGCTGCTGCGGCTGGAGAACGCGGTGTGCACGCCGCACATCGGCTATGTCGAGCAGGACTCCTACGAGCTGTACTTCAGCGCCGCGTTCGACAACGTCGTCAACTTCGTCGCCAAGCAGCCGACGAACATCGTCAACCCCGACGCGCTCAAGGTGATGCGCTGAACGCAGCGCACGGCCGCCTCGCCGCGCCGCGCTGGGCCCTGCTCGCCGGCAACTTCGCCATCGGCTGCGGCGTGATGGTCACCGCCGGCGTGCTCAACGACATCGTGCGCTCGCTGCAGGTGTCGGTGGCCGTCGGCGGCCAGCTGATCGGCGCGGCGGCGATCGTCATGGCGATCGGCTCGCCGCTGCTGGCCGGGCTGCTCAGCGGCTGGGACCGCCGCCGGCTACTGACGCTGGCGCTGCTGTGGTTCGCGGCCGGCCATCTGCTGAGCGCGCTGATGCCCAGCTACGCCGCGCTGCTGCCGCTGCGCTGCCTGACGACGCTGGGCGCCGCCGCCTTCACGCCGCAGGCGGTGTCGGCCATCAGTGCGCTGGCCGCGCCGCAGCATCGTGGCCGCGCCATCACCTTCATCTTCCTCGGCTGGTCGGTGGCCTCGGTGCTGGGCATGCCGCTGGCCGCCTTCATCGGCGAGACCTGGGGATGGCGCTGGTCCTTCGTCGGCGTGGCCGGCCTGTCGCTGGCGGCGGCCGTCGGCGTGTGGCGCACGCTGCCCGACGGCATCCGCCCGCCGCCGCTGTCGCTGGCCGACTGGCGCACGATCCTCACGCACCCGGTGCTGATGGCGATCGTCGTGGTGACGGCGATGAGCAGCGCCGGCCAGTTCACGCTGTTCAGCTACTTCGCCCCGTACTACCGCCAGGTGCTGCACACCAGCGCCGCACAGGTCAGCCTGCTGTTCCTGTGGTTCGGCGCGATCGGGCTGGTCGGCAACGTGCTGCTGACGCGCGGCATCGACCGCATCGGCGCCGCCAACGCGGTGGCACTGACCCTGGCCTGCATGGCGCTGTCGCTGCTCGCCTGGCCGCTGGCCACCGGCTTCCTCGGCGCGTTGCTCGTCACCGCACCGTGGGCGCTGGGCTGCTTCGCGTCGAACTCCGCCCAGCAGGCGCGGCTGGCGCTGGCCGCGCCGGCGCTGGCCACCGCACTGGTGTCGCTGAACTCGTCGGCGATGTACTTCGGCCAGTTCGCCGGCTCGGCCAGCGGCGGCGCGATCATCGCCGCGTCGGGCTTCGGCGGCTTGAGCTGGGCCGCGCTGGCATGGATGACGGCGGCGCTGCTGCTGAGCCTGTGGGCGGCGCGGCGCATGCGCGGCGGTGCCGGTGTCTGAAGCCGCGCTGCGCCGGCCGCACAGCGCGCTGCGCATCTTCGTCGTCTTCAACCGCCTGGCGCTGCAAGGCTTCGGCGGCGTGCTCGCGGTGGCGCAGCGCGAACTGGTCGAGCGCGAGCGCTGGCTGGATGCGGCCGAGTTCCTCGAAGTGCTGTCGCTCGGCCAGGTGCTGCCCGGGCCGAACATCGTCAACATGGCGCTGATGATCGGCGACCGCTTCCTCGGCTGGCGCGGCGCCGCCGCGGCACTGGCCGGGCTGCTGTGCGTGCCGCTGCTGATCGTGCTGCTGCTGGCCGCGCTGTACCGCGAATTCGTTGCCGTGCCGATGGTCGCCGGCGCGCTGCGCGGCATGGGCGCGGTGGCGGCCGGGCTGGTCATCGCCACGGCGCTGAAGCTGGTGCGCACGTTGCGCGCCAACGTGCTCGGCTGGAAGCTCGGCGCGCTGTTCGCGCTGCTGGCCTTCATCGCCATCGGCGGGCTGCGCTGGCCGATGGTCGGCGTCGTGCTCGGGCTCGGCAGCGCCGCGGTGCTCGCCGCGTGGGCGAGGCTGGCCCGATGAACGCCGTCCTGTTCGGCGCCCACGGGCTGGACGCCGGCGTGCTGTGGTCGCTGTTCCTGCATTTCGGCATGCTGTCGCTGCTGGCCATCGGCGGCGCCATCACCACCGCGCCGGACATGCAGCGCTATGTCGTCGGCGAGCGCGGCTGGCTCAGCGACGCGCAGTTCACTGCGTCGGTGGCCATCGCGCAGGCCGCGCCCGGGCCGAACGTGCTGTTCGTCGCCGTCGTCGGCTGGAACATCGCCGGCCTGGCCGGCGTCGGCGCCACGCTCGCCGGCAGCCTGCTGCCGTCGACGACGCTGGCGCTGGCGGCCACGCGCCTCGGCCGGCAGAGCGTTGGGTAGGGAAAGGGTGTAGATCTGGGGGGTTGCCGTATCACTAAAAA
>DAORHX010000488.1:0-3127 GCA_035438245.1 Rubrivivax sp. | reverse complement strand
TTGAAGGCCAGGCTCAGGTGCACCGGGCCGCCGGGCGTGCTGATGTCGCTGGAGAAGCCCTGGTGGTACTTGACGTCGCCGGAGGGCAGGTCTTCGGGGGCGGTGTGGTCGAACTCCGCGAACAGGTTCGCCGGCATCTTGCCCAGCGTGTTGACGAGCACGTTCAGCCGGCCGCGGTGGGCCATGCCGATGACGATCTCCTGCACGCCGCTGGAGCCGGCACGCTGCACCACCTCGTCCATGCTGGCGATGAAGCTCTCGCCGCCTTCCAGGCTGAAGCGCTTCTGGCCGACGTACTTGGTGTGCAGGTAGCGCTCCAGGCCCTCGGCCGCGGTCAGGCGGTCGAGGATGTGGATCTTCTCCTCCGCCGAGTGGCTGGGCTTGCTGCGGATGCTCTCCAGCCGTTCCTGCCACCAGCGCTTCTCGGCCTGGTCGGTGGTATGCATGTACTCGGCGCCGATCGTGCCGCAGTAGGTCTCGCGCAGCGCCTGCACGATCTCGCGCAGCGTCATCTGCTCGGCCTTGCTGAAGTAGGTGTTCGTCGCGCTGAACGAGATGTCCATGTCGGACTCGCTCAGGTCGTAGAACGCCGGCTCCAGCTCGGGAATCTTCGGTCGCTCGGTGCGCTTCAGCGGGTCGAGGTCGGCCCAGCGCGAGCCGACGTTGCGGTAGGCCGCGATCAGCGACTGCACGTGCACCTGCTTGCGCGCCACCGCGAGGTCGGCCTCGCTGGCCTTCAGCGCGAAGGCATTGGCCTTGGCGCGCTGCGCGAACGACTCGACCACCGGCGCATGCGCCACGTCGCGCGCCTGCGAACCGTCGACCGCGGCGACGTCCTGCAGCCGGTCGAAATAGGCCCGCCAGTTGTCGGGCACGCTGCCCGGGTTGTCGAGGTAGGCCTCGTAGAGTTCCTCGACGTACGGGGCGTTGCCGCCGAACAGGTACGAGTTGGACCTGTATTGCTGCATCATCTTGCGCTCACCTTTCGCTCCGGTTTCCGGGGCTTTGATGGGTTGACCAACCTTCCGTTTCGCCGGCTTCACCGGCTGGCGGATTGCGACTTGGGCCGCGGCCCTGGCGCACCCGACATTGTGCCTGCCACTCTATCACCGGGCAGGCTGCCAGCGTCCGGACGCCATTGGAACGCTGCCGCCCTACCGCATCCTGACAAGCAGGAGCCGGCGCCGGCGCCCGCGGGCTTTCCCGTGCGCGGGCACCGGCGGCGATGCCCTAGCATTCGCGCTTCCGAATTGCCTGGAGTAGCTTATGAAGCTCAGCACCCTTCTGGCCGCAGCGGCGATCGCCTGCGCGGCCGCCGGCGGCACGGCGCAGGCCGAAACCCTGCGCTGGGCGGCGCAGAACGACATCCTGACGCTGGACCCGCATTCGCAGAACCACGCCACGACGAATGCCATCCTGATGCATTCGTACGAGGGCCTGACCCGCTACAACGAGAAGTTCGAGGTCGAGCCGGCGCTGGCCACCAAGTGGACGATGATCAGCCCGACGCAGGTGCGCTTCGAACTGCGCAAGGGCGTCAAGTTCGCCGACGGCTCGCCCTTCACCGCCGACGACGTGATCTTCTCGCTGGGCCGCATCAAGCAGCCGCAGGGCACGATGCAGATCTACGTCACCGGCATCAACGAGATCAAGAAGATCGACGACCACACGGTCGACTTCATCCTCTCCGCGCCGCAGCCGATCCTGCTGCGCAACATCATCGACTTCCGCATCATGAGCAAGTCGTGGTCGGAGAAGAACAAGACCACCAACGTCCAGGACTACAAGGCCAAGGAAGACAACTACGCCTCGCGCAACGTCAACGGCACCGGCCCCTACAAGATCACCGGCTGGACGCCCGACCAGCGCATCACCATGTCGATCCACAAGGAGTGGTGGGGCAAGCACGGCGGCAACGTCACCGAGGTGATCTACACGCCGATCAAGAGCGACCCGACGCGCGTCGCGGCGCTGCTGTCCGGCGACGTCGACATGCTGACCGACCTGCCGGTGCAGGACGTGGCGCGGCTGCGCCAGGACCCGAAGCTGAAGATCGTCGACGGCCACGAGGTGCGCACGATCTTCATCGCGCTCGACGAATACAGCCCGGAGCTGAAATACAGCGACGTCAAGGGCAAGAATCCGTTCAAGGACAAGCGCGTGCGCGAGGCGCTGTCGATCGCCATCGACCGCGAGGCGATCAAGCGCAACACCATGCGCGGGCTGTCGCTGCCGGCGTCGATCATCGTCGCCCCGGGCGTCAACGGCCATTCGCCGGAGATCGACGTGGCCATCAAGGCCGACCCGGACCGCGCGAAGAAGCTGCTGGCCGACGCCGGCTACCCGAACGGCTTCGAGTTCCAGCTGAACTGCCCGAACAACCGCTACGTCAACGACGAGGAGATCTGCCAGAACGTGGTGGCGATGTGGGCGCGCATCGGCGTGAAGACCAAGCTGGTCGCCGAGTCGATGGCCACCTTCATCCAGAAGGTGCAGAACTTCGACACCTCGGCCTACCTGCTGGGCTGGGGCGTGGCCACCTTCGACGCGCAGTACTCGCTGCAGTCGCTGATCCGCACCCGCACCACCGGCGCCGACGGCAACTTCAACTTCGGCCGCATCAGCGACCCGAAGATCGACGCGCTGGTCGACGCGATGAAGACCGAGACCGACGTGGCCAAGCGCAACGCGCAGATCAAGGAGGCCCTGGTGCTGACGCGCGACGAGGTGCACAGCATCCCGCTGCACCACCAGCTGCGGCCCTGGGCGATGAAGAAGGGCGTGACCACGATCCACCGCGCCGACGATCGGCCGGAGGCGCGCTTCACCTCGGTGAACCCGGGCGGGTCCTGACCCGTCATGCACCGGCCGCCGCCGCGCGCGGTGGCCGCCTCGACCGGGCCCGCGCACGCGGGCCCTTCTTGTTTGTCGACGCCCGCCGATGCGCCTGATCCGCCTGCTGCTGCTGTGCTGGCCCGCGCTGGTGCTGGCCGCCGGCGGCGCCACGGCGCCGGAGCCGCTGGCCATGCTGACGATCCGCGGCCGGCTCGCGCTGCCGGCCCCGCCGTTGCGGCCGGCGCAGGGCCAGTTGGTGGTCGAGCTGCGCGATGTGCATGCCGACCGCGTG
>DAORHX010000487.1:0-3139 GCA_035438245.1 Rubrivivax sp. | reverse complement strand
CCAGTGCGGCGTCAGCTGGCCGAACAGGTGGCCGAAGAACAGGAACAGGATGCCGAAGTGGAACATGTTGCTGCCCCAGCGCAGCTGGCCGGCGCGCAGCAGCTGCGAGGAGTCGCTTTTCCACGTGTACTGGTCGCGGTCGAAGCGCGCCAGGCTGCCCATCATGAACACCGCCAGGCAGATGTACGGGTAGACGTTGAAGGCGAAGCTGAAGAAGAGGTTGGACTGGGTGCTCATGGACGCGCTCCTGCGGCGGTGCCGCCTGTCTTGCGTTGGATCTGGATCGGCTGCGCTTGGCCCGGGCGCGACTGTCCGGCGACGCTGCAGCCGTCGAAGGCCGCGGGTTCGGCCCAGCTGTCGTCGATCGGCTCCTCGTCGGCGACCTGCACCGGCGCGCACTTCTCGCCGGCCAGTTCGACCAGCCCGCCCAGCAGGCTGGCGTAGCGGCTGCCGCGCTTGTCCAGCGCGCTGAAGATGACGCCGAAGATGTGCGCCATCTCGGCCAGGAAGGCGGCCGCCTCGCGCGGCGGCTGGGTCGAGGCGTATTCCAGCACCACCGGCAGGTGGTCGGGCATTTCGCCTTCGGCCAGGTACAGGCCGGCCAGCTCGTAGCTTTGCGCCAGGTCGATCATCGCCGGGCCGCGGTCGCGCGAATCGCCATGCACGTGCTCGAACAGGTGCAGGCTGGTGCGCCGGCCGCTGTCGAACAGCTGCACGTAGTCGGCCTCGGCGTCGATGTCGCTCTGCGCGGCCAGGCTGTCGATCAGCGCCTCGACCTCGGCCAGCCGCGCCGGCTGCAGCGCAGCCTCGTGGCGCAGCGCCTGGCGCAACTCGTCCAAGTGCGCGCGCAGTTCGACGTCGGGGTAGCTGAGCAGGCGCGCCAGCGCGCGCAGCGTCAGCGCCATGGGCTTCGGTGGCTTCATGCTCAGACCTCCGCCTTGATGGGGATGGTGCGCTTCTTCTCGCTGCCGAAGAGGCTGGTCTCGCCGACGCCTTCGCTGCAGCCGTTGCCGAAGCTGAAGCCGCAGCCGCCGCGCACGTTGAAGGCGTTCTCGGCGTACTCGCGGTGCGTGCTCGGGATGACGAAGCGGTCCTCGTAGTTGGCGATGGCCATCACGTGGTACATGTCCTCGACCTGGTGCTCGGTCAGGCCCACCTGGTGCAGCACCTCGAGGTTGGCCTTGCCATCGACATGCTTGTCGCGCTGGTAGGCACGCATCGCCAGCATGCGTTCCAGCGCACGCTCCACCGGCATGGTGTCGCCGGCGGTCAGCATGTTCGCCAGGTAGGCCACCGGGATGCGCAGCTGCTTGACGTCGGGGATCTGGCCGTTGTTGCCCAGCTGCCCGGCATTGGCCGCGGCGCTGATCGGCGACAGCGGCGGCACGTACCAGACCATCGGCAGCGTGCGGTACTCGGGGTGCAGCGGCAGGGCGACCTTCCACTCCATCGCCATCTTCCAGATCGGGCTCTTGCGTGCGCCTTCCAGCCAGGCTTCGGGGATGCCGTCGGCGCGCGCCTGCGCGATCACCTTCGGGTCGTTGGGGTCGAGGAAGATGTCGCACTGCGCCTGATACAGGTCGCGGTCGCGCTCGACGCTGGCGGCTTCCTGGATGCGGTCGGCGTCATAGAGCAGCACGCCCAGGTAGCGGATGCGGCCGACGCAGGTCTCGCTGCACACCGTGGGCTGGCCGGCCTCGATGCGCGGGTAGCAGAAGATGCACTTCTCGGCCTTGCCGCTCTTCCAGTTGTAGTAGATCTTCTTGTACGGGCAGCCCGACACGCACATGCGCCAGCCGCGGCACTTGTCCTGGTCGATGAGCACGATGCCGTCTTCCTCGCGCTTGTAGATCGAGCCCGACGGGCACGAGGCGACACACGCCGGGTTCAGGCAGTGCTCGCACAGCCTGGGCAGGTACATCATGAAGGTGTTCTCGAACTCGCCGACCATCGCCTTCTGCGCGGCCTCGAAGCCGTCGAAGTTCTTGTCGGCGCTGCGCTTGCTGAACTCGCCGCCGAGGATCTCCTCCCAGTTCGGGCCCCAGACGATCTTGTCCATCTGCATGCCGGTGATCAGGCTGCGCGGCCGGGCGGTCGGGCTGGCCTTCATCTCCGGCGCGCTTTGCAGGTGGTCGTAGTCGAAGGTGAAGGGTTCGTAGTAGTCGTCGATCTGCGGCAGGTTCGGGTTGGCGAAGATCTTCATCAACAGCTTCCACTTGCCGCCCTGGCGCGGTTCGATGCTGCCGTTGGCCTTGCGCACCCAGCCGCCGTTCCACTTGTCCTGGTTCTCCCACTCCTTCGGGTAGCCGATGCCGGGTTTGGTCTCGACGTTGTTGAACCAGGCGTACTCCATGCCGGGGCGGCTGGTCCAGACGTTCTTGCAGGTGACGCTGCAGGTGTGGCAGCCGATGCACTTGTCCAGGTTCAGCACCATGCCGATTTGTGCGCGGACTTTCATGCGACCTCCTGGGGAGCCGTTTCGATGTTGACGATGGATGCATCGGCGCGGGCCGAGGACGGCGGGCGAGCGCTTCCGCTCATGTCCCCCGCCGTTCGTGAGGCCGCGAACAGCCAATGCATCGCCAGCGTGATAGGTGTTCTACCGCGAGAGCCACCAACGCGGCCTAGGCCGTGGGTGGGTCGCCGGCTGCGGCGCCTATGCGGCGCCGAGGAGCGCAGGGCTCGCGGCCCGCGCGCGCAGCGCGCCTCGTGCTCTGACTCGTTGCGGTTGTTTGAGCGGAGCGAACGCAGTTCGCGCAGCGAGTTCCGCAACGGGGCTGCGAGACCGAGCACCGCAGGGGACCCCGCCTGCAAGGCGGGGCGCTGCATCCGAAGCCGCAGACGGTGGCCCGCCCACGGCCCCGCGCAGACGATCGAAGGAGTCGCATTCATCACGCGTTCTCCCCCTGCGCCTGGACGATCGCCACGCGCTCCTCGCCGACCGGCGTGTCCAGCCAGTCGATCTTGTTCATCTTGCGCACCACGACGAACTCGTCGCGGTTGGTGCCGATGGTGCCGTAGTAGTTGAAGCCGTAGCTCAGCTGCGCATAGCCGCCGACCATGTGCGTGGGCTTGAGCACGATACGCGTCACCGAGTTGTGGATGCCGCCGCGCACGCCGGTGATCTCGGCCCCCGGCG
>DAORHX010000486.1:0-3165 GCA_035438245.1 Rubrivivax sp. | reverse complement strand
GCGCGGGCGCGTGGCGCGGCGTCGGCCCGGATGGCTGCATCGTGCGCAACCGCCATGCCCGGGCGCGCGCCGCGGCGGCATGGCGCCGATCGCTTGCGGGGGGCATGGCAACGGGGGACGGGGACGACATGCGTCGTGGTGTCGCTGGACGCGGGTGCGAGGCCGGCGCCAGGGCCGTCTCGTACCGGAATTCTTTCGGGTGCCTTGAAGGCTGGGTTCTTGTCGCGTGTCTGTCGAGCCGGTGGCTCCGGGCCGCCGGGTCACTTGGGGACCACGGCCCACCTGGGGCGGCACTGGCTTGCATCACCTTCGCATGGCCCGCCATCGGCCCATGCGGCCTCGTGTTCGAACCGGAAGTGCCCGGGTAAACTCCGGAAAATCAAGCACTTACGGGTCGATCGTGGACCGGCGCATTATAGGGGGCAAAGGCCGCACGGGCAGCGAGATCGCGGTCACGAAAGCGCTGCCGCAAGTGCGGCATCTGACGGTGGACGACGCCTCCGCCGGCCAGCGGCTGGACAACTACCTGATGCGCTGCCTGAAGGGTGTGCCGAAGACGCATGTCTACCGCGTCATCCGTTCGGGCGAGGTGCGCGTCAACAAGGGGCGTGCCGCGGCCGACACGCGCGTGCAATGCGGCGACGAGGTGCGCGTGCCGCCGGTGCGGCTGCCCGACAAGCCGGCCGCGGCCGCGGTGCCGGCGCGCGAGTTCACGGTGCTGTTCGAGGACGACAAGCTGCTCGCCATCGACAAGCCGGCCGGCGTCGCGGTGCACGGCGGCAGCGGCGTCAGCTTCGGCGTCATCGAGCAGCTGCGCCGCGCGCGGCCGAGCGCGAGATTCCTCGAACTGGTGCACCGCCTCGACCGCGACACCTCCGGCGTGCTGCTGCTGGCGAAGAAGCGCAGCGCGCTGACCGCGCTGCAGGACCGCTTTCGCGCACGCGACATCGCCAAGACCTATGCCGCGCTGGTGGTCGGCGCATGGCCGGCGCAGCTGAAGGTCATCGACGTGCCGCTGCACAAGGTGCTGCTGGCCGACGGTGAGCGGCGCGTGCGCTCGGGCACGGCCGACGATGCGCAGGCCAAGCGTTCGATCACGCTGGTGCGCGTGCAGCAGCGCTTCGCCGGCTTCAC
The DNA here is from genome assembly GCA_035438245.1 of Rubrivivax sp. Classification (GTDB taxonomy): domain Bacteria; phylum Pseudomonadota; class Gammaproteobacteria; order Burkholderiales; family Burkholderiaceae_C; genus Rubrivivax. The sequence continues at coordinate 2,031 of DAORHX010000486.1, read as the reverse complement.
GCTGCTGGACGTGAGCATCAAGACCGGGCGCATGCACCAGATCCGCGTGCATCTGGCCGACGCCGGGCATCCGATCGTCGGCGACGCCAAGTACGGCGACTTCGCCTTCAACAAGTCGCTGGCACGCGGCGATGCGCTGCCCGGCCAGCGCGTCGACGGCATGTTCCTGCATGCGCGGCGGCTGGCCTTCGACCACCCCGATGGCGGCGGACGCATCGAGGTCGAGGCGCCGCTGCCGGCCGCCTGGACGGCCGTGCTGCCGCGGCTGCCGGCGGCGGCGTGAGCGACACTGCCCGACATGACCCGCGCGCGCCGCTTCGACCTGATTGCCTTCGACTGGGACGGCACGCTGTTCGACTCGACCGGGCTGATCGTGCGCTGCATCCAGGCGGCCTGCCGTGACCTCGGCACGACGGTGCCCAGCGATGCGCGCGCCGCGCATGTCATCGGCCTGGGGCTGGCCGATGCGCTGCGCCATGCCGCGCCCGAGCTGCCTGCCGAGCGCTATGCGGAGCTCGGCCGCCGCTACCGCCACCACTACGTCGCGCGCCAGCACGAGGTCGTGCTCTTCGAGGGCACGCGCGAGATGCTCGCCGCACTGAAGGCGCGCAATCACTGGCTCGCCGTGGCCACGGGCAAGAGTCGGCTCGGCCTGAACGAGGCGCTGGACAGTGCTGCCTTGGGCCGGTTCTTCGACGGCACGCGCACCGCCGACGAAACCGCCTCCAAGCCCGACCCGCTCATGCTGCTGGAGCTGATGGCCGAACTCGGCGTCGAGCCGCAGCGCATGCTGATGGTCGGCGACACCACGCACGACCTGCAGCTCGCCGCGAATGCCGGGGTCGCCTGCGTCGCCGTCAGCTACGGGGCGCATCCGAGCGCCGACCTCCACCGGCACGCGCCGCTGTTCGTCGCGCACTCGACGCGCGAACTGCACGACTGGCTGCATGGGCACGCCTGAGATGCGCGCCGACGCGCAGCACCTGTGTGCGTCGGGCGAACTCGCCGAGCGCGGGCTGGCGCTGGTGTTCGACGTGCTGCAGTACGGGCAGCCGCTGCGCGCCTTCGCGCTGCGCTTCGAAGGGCGTGTCGTCGCCTACCTGAACCGCTGCGTGCACGTGCCGACCGAGATGGACTGGCAGCACGGCGTGTTCCTCGACGGCGACCAGCGTTTCATCCTGTGCTCGACGCACGGCGCCGCCTACGAGCCGCTGGACGGCCGCTGCGTCGGCGGGCCCTGCGGCCGTGGCCGGCTGACGCCGGTGGAGGTGCGGGAGATCGACGGGCAGGTGTATTGGTATCCTTCCCGCGACATCAAGCCGGTGCCCTTCGATGCGCTGGAATGAGGGGGACAAGCGATGAACACCGATAACGAAGGCGCTGCGCCCGCGGCGGCCGCGTCCGCGCCGCAGCTGTCGGCGCGCCTGGAAAGCGCGCTCGAACTGGCCGCGCGCGAGCTGCTGCGCGAGCGGCGCAGCGAGCGCCGCTGGCGCATCTTCTTCCGCCTGGTGTGGCTGGGGCTGGTGCTGGCCGTGGCCTGGGCGCTGCTGTCGCAGCGCCTGTCGATGACCGCGCCCGCCGGCCCGCACACCGCGCTGGTCGACATCCGCGGCGAACTCGACAGCGAAGCCGACGCCAATGCCGAGGCGCTGGTGGCGGCGCTGACCAGCGCCTTCGAGGACGCCGGCGCGCAGGCGGTGGTGCTGCGCATCAACTCGCCCGGCGGCAGCCCGGTGCAGGCCGGCATCGTCAACGACGAGATCCGCCGGCTGAAGGCGCTGCACGGCAAGAAGATCTACACCGTGGTCGAGGAGGTCTGTGCCTCCGGCGCCTACTACGTCGCCGTGGCCACCGACGAGATCTACGTCGACAAGGCCAGCCTGGTCGGCTCGATCGGCGTGCTGATGGAAGGCTTCGGCTTCGTCGGCCTGATGGAAAAGCTCGGCATCGAGCGGCGGCTGCTCACCGCCGGCGCCAACAAGGGCATGCTCGACCCGTTCTCGCCGCAGGACGAGAAGCAGCGCGCCTATG
>DAORHX010000485.1:0-3176 GCA_035438245.1 Rubrivivax sp. | reverse complement strand
CGATGCACCAGGCCGTCCCGCTGATCACCACGCTGGCGGCGGGCTTCGGCCTGGCGCTGCTGCTCGGCTTCGTCGCCGTGCGCCTGCGGCTGCCGGCGCTGGTCGGCTACCTGACGGCCGGGGTGGCCATCGGTCCGGGCACGCCGGGCTTCGTCGCCGACGTGCACATTGCCGGCCAGCTGGCCGAGGTGGGCGTGATGCTGCTGATGTTCGGTGTCGGGCTGCACTTCTCGCTGCGCGACCTGCTGGCCGTGCGCCGCATCGCGCTGCCCGGCGCGGTGGTGCAGATGGCGGTGGCCACCGCGCTCGGCACGGCGGTGGCGATGACATGGGGCTGGACGCTGCCGGCAGGCCTGGTGTTCGGGCTGGCGCTGTCGGTGGCCAGCACCGTGGTGCTGCTGAAGGCGCTGGACAGCCAGGGCCTGACCGATTCGGTCAACGGCCGCATCGCCGTCGGCTGGCTGGTGGTCGAGGATCTGGCGATGGTCATCGTGCTGGTGCTGCTGCCGCCGCTGACGGCGCTGCTCGGGCCCGGCGGCGTCAGCCCGGGGCCGCCGCTGTGGGCCGCGCTCGGCCGCACGCTGCTGCTGGTGGCGGTGTTCATCGCGCTGATGCTGGTCGCCGGGCGGCGCGTGTTCCCATGGCTGCTGTGGCAGGTGGCGCGCACCGGCTCGCGCGAGCTGTTCACGCTGTGCGTGGTGGCTGCTGCGGTGAGCATCGCCTGGGGTTCGGCCGAACTCTTCGGCGTCAGCTTCGCGCTCGGCGCGTTCTTCGCCGGCATGGTGCTGCGCGAGTCGCAGTTCAGCCACCGCGCGGCCGAGGAAACGCTGCCGCTGCGCGATGCGTTCGCGGTGCTGTTCTTCGTTTCGGTGGGCATGCTGTTCGACCCGCGCGTGCTGCTCGACGAGCCGCTGAAAGTGCTGGCCGTGGTGGCGATCATCGTCTTCGGCAAGTCGCTGGCCGCGGCGCTGCTGGTGCTGCTATGGCGCTATCCGCTGAACACCGCGCTGACGGTGTCGGTGAGCCTGGCGCAGATCGGCGAGTTCTCGTTCATCCTCGCCGCGCTCGGCCAGTCGCTGGGCGTGCTGCCGCCGCAGGGGCAGAGCCTGATCGTCGCTGGCGCACTGATCTCGATCGCGCTGAATCCGCTGCTGTTTGCGTCGAGCCAGCCGGCGCTGCGCTGGATCCGCGAGCGCTCGAGCCTGGCGCGCCGCCTCGACCGCAGCGACGACCCGCTGGCCGAGCTGCCGATGAGCACCGACGCGCGCTACCTGAAGAACCAGGTGGTGATCGTCGGCTACGGCCGTGTCGGACGCGGCATCGCCGAGGCGCTGACGGCGCAGCGCATCGCCTTCGTCGTCGCCGACGAGGATCGCGACCTGGTCGAGCAGTTGCGCGCCAAGGGGCAGGCCGCGGTGCTCGGCGATGCGACCGAGCCGGCCACGCTGATCCAGGCGCATGTCGCCGAGGCGCGCATGCTCGTCATCGCCACGCCGCAGACGCTGGGCGTGCGCCAGATGGTGCAGACCGCGCGCACGCTGAACCCGCGCATCGAGGTGGTGATCCGCAGCCACAACCTCGAGGAGGCCGCGCTGCTGGAAGGCGAGCAGCTGGGCAAGGTGTTCGTCGGCGAACGCGAGCTGGCGCTGTCGATGACGCAGCACGTGATCGGCCTGCTCGCCGCCGGCGGCGCCGCCGCGCGCTGACGCTGGGCTGCGCCGTTCAGGGGCCGCGGCCGGCGATCGCGTGCATGAACTCGGCGCGCAGCCGTGCGTCGTCGGCCAGCACGCCGGCGAAGGCCTGCGTGCACACACGCTCGTCGCCGCGCCGGTCCTCGCCGAGCAGCAGGCAAAGCTGCTCGGCCTCGATCACGCAGGCCGCGCCCTGCGCGCGGCCATGCTGCACCAGCGCATCGGCGATGTCGCGTGTCATCCACTCCTGGTAGGTCAGGCGGTGGCCGATCGCGTCGACCAGCCGCGCGATGCGGCCGAAGCCGTGCAGCCGGCCGCCGGGCACGTAGCCGACATGCGCGATGCCGCGGAACGGCACCAGGTGGTGCGGGCACACGCCGTGGATGGCGATGCCGCGCACCACCACCATGTCCTCGCGCGGGTCGGCGAAGCCGCTGCCCAGCACCTGCGCCGGGTCGAGCGCATAGCCGCCGAGCAGCCGCTGCTGCCACAGCTCGCGCACGCGGCGCGGCGTCTGGCCGGTGTGCACGCCGTCGGTGGGCAGGCCGCAGGCGCGCAGCAGCTCGGCCACTGCGCGCTCGAAGGCCGCGGCGTCGAACGGGCCGATGCGCGCGATGCCCATCGCGTCGCCGCTGCAGCGGACCGGGCCGTGGTCGTCGCCGTCGTGCATCGCCGTCGTGTCAGTGGAACCAGATGCGCCACAGGCCGACGATGACGTGGCCCCAGATCAGGATGTTGCCGGCGAGCAGCGACAGCACGCGCGTGAAGTTCCACAGGCTGCGCGCGCGGCGCATGCAGCCGTCTTCGCCGGTCACCGCATACAGCACCAGGTACACCACCGACGGCACGAAGGTGCCGACGATGAGCACGCCCATCACCCAGTAGAAGACGATCATGTTCCCATTATCGGTGGGTGCCGCCGCGTGCCCTTACCTTTGGTGGCAGACCGCACGGCGGCCGACGCCGTAGCATGGGCGCATGCGGCCCGAAGCGATGCGGCGACAGCCAGGATGCACACCGGCCCGGCAGGCGCTGCTGCTGTCGCTGCTGGTGCTGCAGGGTTGCGCGAGCGTCGCGCCGACGCCTGCATCCGCCCCGGCGGCGAAGCCGGCCGCAGCGGCGCCGCGCCCGGCCACGCTGGCCGTCGAACGCCAGTGGCTGCAGTCATGGTTCGCCGGCACCCCGGTGCGCATCGAGCAGCGCAGCGAGGCCGAGTTCAGCGTCAAGGTGCCGCGCGAGTTCTGCTTCGACAGTGGGCGCAGTGCGGTCAAGCCGCCGCTGGCGGCGGTGCTGGACAAGGTGGCGCAGAGCCTGCAGCGCAAGCCCGAGTTGCGCATCGAGCGGCTCGCCGCGCCCGGCGACGGCAGCGGCACTTCGGCGCTGGCGCAGCACCGGGCCGAGGCCGTGCGCAAGCATCTGGTCTCGCGCGGCGTGGCCTCGGCTCAGCTGGCTGCGCCGGCGGTGGCCGCGGTGCCGGCGGTGCAG
>DAORHX010000484.1:0-3176 GCA_035438245.1 Rubrivivax sp. | reverse complement strand
CGCTTCGTTCAGCGCGTCCTTCAGCGTCTTGCTGCCCGATTCCACCGGCACCACCTTGGCGCCCAGCAGGTGCATGCGGTAGACGTTGGGGCTCTGGCGCTTGATGTCCTCGCTGCCCATGTAGACCACGCATTCGAGGCCGTAGCGCGCGCAGATGGTGGCCGTGGCCACGCCGTGCTGGCCCGCCCCCGTCTCGGCGATGATGCGCGGCTTGCCCATGCGCCGCGCCAGCAGCGCCTGGCCGATGGTGTTGTTGATCTTGTGCGCGCCGGTGTGGTTCAGGTCCTCGCGCTTCAGGTAGATCTGCGCGCCACCGAGCTCGCGGCTGGTGCGCGCGGCGTGGTAGATCGGGCTCGGCCGGCCGACGAAGTGCGCCAGCTCGTCGCGGAACTCGGCCTGGAACCGAGGCTCGTCGCGGTAGTGCGCGTAGGCCGCCTTCAACTCGTCCAGTGCGTGCACCAGCGTCTCGGCGACGAAGCTGCCGCCGTACGGCCCGAAATGCCCGCTCGCGTCGGGCTGTCGATAGTTCAGCATGGTGGGAGATTCCTCAGGGGTTGTCGGCGTCACGGGCGTCGGCCTCGTGCACCGCATCGCAGAAGCGGCGCATCAGCTCCGCATCCTTGATGCCCTTGGAGCTTTCCACGCCGGAACTCGCGTCAACGGCCCACGGCCGGACGCGGGCGATCCCCTCGATCACGTTGGCTGCGTTCAACCCACCAGACAAAACGACCGGAAGGGGCACGCTTGGAGGAATCAGTGACCAATCGAAAGCCTTTCCACCCCCGCCATAACCTTCGACATGGGCGTCGAGCAGCAGGGCCTGCGCATCGTGAAAGCGCGCGCCGAAGTCTAACAAATCGACCCCCGGCGCCATGCGCACGGCGCGCAGGTAGGCCCGGCCGGCGGCCGCACACTGCGCCGCGCTTTCGTCGCCATGGAACTGCAGCAGCGCATGCGGCACCGCGGCCAGCGCGTGCTGCAGCAGCACCGGCGATGCGTTGACCAGCAGCAGCACCGGAGTGACGAACGGCGGCAGCCTGCGCGCCAGTTCGCCGGCGCGCGCGGCCGACACCGCGCGCGGGCTCTTGGCGTACAGCACGAAGCCGATCGCGTCGGCGCCGCAGCGCACGGCCGCGTCGACGTCGGCCTCGCGCGTCAGGCCGCAGATCTTGATGCGGGTACGCATTCAGGGCAGCCAGTCCATCGCCGGCGTGTGCTCGGGGATCGCATGGCGTGCATCGTAGTACGGGCCGATGAAGTAGAGCCCGTCGGCGGCGAAGGTCGGCGCCGCCGCATCGCGGCTGCGTGCGGCCAGCACCTCGCTGATCCAGCCCGGCGGCCGGCGCCCTTCGCCGACCACCAGCAGGCAGCCGACGATGTTGCGCACCATGTGGTGCAGGAAGGCGCTGGCATCGAAGTCGAAGCGCCAATAGCAGCTGGCGGCGGCGCCGCGCTGCACGATGTCGATCGCGCGCAGCGTCTTCACCGGCGACGCGGCCTGGCACTCGGCGGCGCGGAACGAGCTGAAGTCGTGTTCGCCGATCAGTCGCGCCGCCGCTGCGCGCATCGCCTCGCCGTCGAGCGACCTGAAAGTGAAGCCGCACAGGGCGCTTTCCAGCGACGGCCGCACCGCCGACTGCAGCAGCAGGTAGCGATAGCGCCGACCCAGCGCCGAACGCCGCGCGTCGAAGTCGGCAGCCACCGGCTTGCACCACTGCACGGCGATGTCCGGCGGCAGGTAGCGGTTGCTGCCGCGCACCCACGAGAACGCTTCGCGCTGCACCGGCGCATCGAAATGCAGCACCTGGTTCAGCCCGTGCACGCCGGCATCGGTGCGGCCGGCGCAGACCGTGCGCACCGGCACCGCAGCGAATTCGCCGAGCGCGGCTTCGACGCGGTCCTGCACGGTCTTGCCGCCCGGCTGCGACTGCCAGCCGTGATAGGCGCTGCCGCGATAGCTGAGGCCCAGCGCCAGGCGCGGTAGTGAACTGGACATGCGGGCATTGTGGGCTACGCCACAACGACGAAGGGCCCCGCAGGGCCCCTCCCGGATCAGGCTGCCGAGCCTCAGCTCAGGCGGTCGAGCATGCCCTGTGCCTTGGTCTTCAGTGCGCCGTCGGCACCGGCCACCACTTCCTCGAGCAGATCGCGCGCGCCTTCCATGTCGCCGATCTGGCGGAACTCCTCGGCCAGCTCGAGCTTGCGCGCCAGCGGGTTGGCATCGTCGCCGAGTTCGAGCGACGGCAGCGAGGCCGTGAAGTCCTCGTCCACGGCCAGCGGCGCCGGCCGCGACGCGGCGCCTGCCTTGTCGTCGTCCAGCGTCAACTCGCCCAGGTCGAAGTCGATCGTCTCGATCGCCGCAGCCGACTTGCCCGCCGGGGAGCCGGCGTCGTCGGCCATCGCCGCACCGGTGGCGAAGGGCCGCGTCGCCTCCAGCGCGCCGGGGGTGGTGTCGCCGCCGGAGCGTACCGCCATGTCCAGGTCCAGATCGACGTCGACGCCGGGCGCCAGGTCGAGCGAGCCCGGCTGGGTGATCGGCCCGGCGGGTGCCTTCGCCTGTGCCGTGGCCGGCATCGTCGTCGCGTCCAGCGGCTCGACCAGTCGACCGCCCTCGCGCACCAGCAGGTCGGGCTGTCCGCCCGGCGCGTACAGCGGGTTGGTGGCATCGATCTGCCGACCCAGCTCCTGCGCCTTGCGCCATTCGTCGCTGTCGGCGCCGGTCAGCGCGAACAGCTGGCCGGCGAGCAGCTCGAAGCCCTTGGTGTCACGCCGCTTGGCATAGACCTCGAGCAGCTTGCTGCGTATGGCCAGCCGCTCGGGGTTGGCGCGCATGGCTTCCTTGAGGATCTCCTCGGCCTGCAGGTCGCGGCCGTAGGCCAGGTAGACATCGGCCTCGGCCACCGGGTCGACATCGCCGATGGCATCGAGTTGGCTCAGCGAGTAGCTCATCGACGAGGCCGACGAGGTTGCACTCGGCGCATCGTGCGTGTCGATACGCTGGCCGCCACTGGCACCGAAGAACGAATCGGGCTGCAGCCGGCTTTCGAGGAACGAGGTTTCGCGCTCGCCCTTGCGCAGCCGCCCGCGCAGGCGGTAGAAGCCCAGTCCCGCGAGCAGCGCCACCAGCACGCCGGCGCCGGGCAGCAGCATCGGGTTGTCGAGCAGCGACGCCATGA
>DAORHX010000483.1:0-3183 GCA_035438245.1 Rubrivivax sp. | reverse complement strand
AGCAGCTTGTCGACGCGCTTGCCGTCGAGGTCCACCACCTCGAAACGCCAGCCGTCCCATTCGACGCTGTCGCCGGTGTCCGGCAGCCGGCCGAGCAGCAGCATCACCATGCCGGCCAGCGTGTTGTAGCGGCCGCGGTCCTCCTCGGGGACTTCCTTCATCTCGAGCCGGTCCTTCAGCTCGGGGATCGGGATCAGCCCGTCCATCAGCCAGCTGCCGTCGTCGCGCTGCACGGCCCAGGCTTCCTCGCCCGACTCGGCACCGACGAACTCGCCGGTGATCGCCTCGAGCAGGTCGCGCTCGGTGATCACGCCCTGCACCGCGCCGTATTCGTCGACCACGAACACCATGTCGGCGCTGGTCTGGCGGAAGTGCTCGAGCAGTTCCATGCCCGACAGCGTCTCGGGCACGAACACCGGCGGCTTCAGGTGCGCGCTCAGGTCGGGCCTGAGCCCCTGCGCCAGCGGCGGCAGCAGCGTGTGCGCGGCGACCACGCCGATGACATCGTCCAGCCCGGCGCGGCACACCGGGTAGCGCGAGCGGCCGCTTTGCACCATGCGTTCGAGCATCTGCTCGATCGGCGCGCCGGCGTCGAGCCAGACGATGTCGGCGCGCGGGATCATCATCGAGCCGATCTGCCGTTCGTCGAGGCGGAACACGTTGCGCACCATCTGATGCTCCTGCGCCTCGATGACGCCGGCATCGACGCCTTCTTCCAGGCTGGCGGCGATCTCCTCCTCGGTGACGCTGCGCGACGGCCCGCCGCGGATGCCGAGCACGCGCAGCACCGCCTCGGTGCTGGCGCCGAGCAGCCAGACGAAGGGCCTCGTCGCGGTCGACAGCCAGTTCATCGGCCGCGCCACGAGCCGCGCCACGACCTCGGGGTACATCTGGCCGAGCCTTTTCGGCACCAGCTCGCCGAAGATGATCGTCAGGAAGGTGATCACCGCCACGACCAGCGCGGTGGCGCTCAGGGCCGCCGCGCGCGGCGTGATCGGCAGTGCATGCTGCAGCCAGCGCGCGAACGGCTCGGCGAACGCGGCCTCGCCGACGATGCCGTTCAGGATGCCGATCGACGTGATGCCGACCTGCACGGTCGACAGCCAGCGGGTCGGGTTCTCGTGCAGGTCCATCGCCGCGCGCGCGCCGGCCTCTTCGCTCTCGACCATGACCTGCAGCCGCGCCTTGCGGCTGGCGGTGAGCGCCATCTCGGACATCGCGAAGACGCCGTTCAACAGGATCAGGAAGACGAGGAGCGCGAAGTCCATGCACGGCCGCGTCGTGCGGCAAGCCGGAAGAGGGAGCGCAGCGTAGCAGAATCGATGCATGGACTACCTCGTGGGCGACGTGCAGGGCTGCTGCGATGCGCTGGATCGGCTGCTCGCCGAGATCGGCTTCTCGCCGTCGCGCGACCACCTGGTGGTGCTCGGCGACCTGGTCAACCGCGGGCCCGACTCGCTGGGCACGCTGAAGCGGCTGCGCGCGCTGGGCGACGCCGCGACCTGCCTGCTGGGCAACCACGACCTGCATCTGCTGGCGGTGGCGCACGGCGTGCGCAAGCCGCGCCGCGACGACACGCTGGCCGACATCCTCGACTCCCGGCAGCGCGACGGATGGCTCGACTGGCTGCGCCGGCGACGCATGGCGCACCGGCTCGACGGCTGGCTGCTCGTGCATGCCGGCGTCGTGCCACAGTGGGACGCCGAACGGACGCTGGCGCTGGCGGCCGAGATCGAGTCGCTGCTGCGCGGGCCGCAGCTGCCGCAACTGCTGCAGCAGATGTACGGCAACGAGCCGGCAACCTGGGACGAATCGCTGCAGGGCGCCGAGCGCTGGCGCTTCGTCATCAACGTGCTGACGCGCATCCGTTTCTGCACGGCCGAGGGCCGGCTCGAGCTGAAGATCAAGGAAGGCGCCGGCGCTGCGCCGCAGGGCTTCGCGCCTTGGTTCGACATCGCCGGACGGCGCACCGAGGGCACGCCGGTGGCGTTCGGCCACTGGTCGACGCTGGGCCGCATCGACCGGCCCGACCTGCTGGCGCTGGATACCGGCTGCGTCTGGGGCGGGCGGCTCAGTGCGGTGCGCATCGACGGAGGCCGGCGCGAGTGGGTGCAGGTGAAGTGCGCGATGGCACAGCGGCCGGGCTGACGCGGCGCCGACCTAGAATCCGCGCCTCGCTGCGGGCACGGCGCAGCAGCCGCAGGCACGGCCTTGCTCGACGCCGCGGGCAGAACCGGCAGCGGTCCGTGCGAACGAGTCAGTTGGAAGCGTGGCAGAGTGGTCGATTGCACCGGTCTTGAAAACCGGCGACCCGCAAGGGTCCGTGAGTTCGAATCTCACCGCTTCCGCCAACCGGCGCCCGCCGTCGGCGGGCACGAGGTCCTGGGATGGCCTGCACGGTGCCAGCTTCGTGTTCGAGCACTGAGGCTCCGTCAAGGCCTCGATCGGCGCCCGGCTCGACGCGTGCGATGCGTCGCGCGGTGGCCGGCGGTGGCGCCGGCGGCGGCCGGTCAGCTCAAGCCTGCGACGAATAGCCGCCGTCCACCGGGATCGCGGTGCCGGTGACGAAGTCCGACGCCGCGCTGGCGAGGAACACCGCGATGCCTTCGAAGTCGGCCGGCACGCCCCAGCGCCCCGCCGGCGAGCGGCCCAGCACGCGCTCGTGCAGGCCCGGCACCTCGCTGCGCGCTCGTCGCGTCAGCTCGGTATCGACCCAGCCCGGCAGCACCGCGTTGACCTGGACGTTGTCCGCCGCCCAGGCGACGGCGAGCGACTTGGTCAGCTGCACCACGCCACCCTTGCTCGCGCCGTAGGCGGGCGCGAAGCCGGCGCCGAAGATCGACAGCATCGAGCCGATGTTGATCAGCTTGCCGCCGCCCGCGCGCTTGAAGTGCGGGTGGGCGGCGCGTGCGCACAGGAACGCGCTCGTCAGGTTGGTGTGGATCACCTGCTGCCACTGCTCGAGCGGCAGCTCGTGCGCGGGCCTGCGGATGTTGGTGCCGGCGTTGTTGACCAGGATGTCGAGCCGGCCGCACTGCGCATGCACGGCATCGAACAGGCCGCCCACGGCGGCCTCGTCGGTGACGTCGGCCGCAAGCGCCAGCGCCTCGCTGCCCAGCGATCGCAGCTCGGCCACGGCCGCCGCCGACTTCGCCTGATCGCGCCCGGCCACGACCACGCGCG
>DAORHX010000482.1:0-3186 GCA_035438245.1 Rubrivivax sp. | reverse complement strand
GCGGCAGCGCGATGGCTGTCCAGCCGACGGCCGTGCCGACCGCCGTGCCGCCGATGGCCAGCGCATGCACCGGCGGCAGCGCACGCGCGAGCGCCTGCTCGGCCAGCGCCAGCTGCGCGTCGTAGCCGCCGAACTCCTGGCCGAGCGTGACCGGCGTCGCGTCCTGCAGGTGCGTGCGGCCGATCTTCAGCGTGTCGGCCAAGGCCACCGCCTTGGCCTGCAGCGCGCCGCGCAAGCGGCGCAGTGCATCCTGCAGCGGCCGCACCTGCAGCACCGCGGCGACGTGCATCGCGGTCGGGAACACGTCGTTCGACGACTGGCCGAGGTTGACGTGGTCGTTCGGATGCACGCAGCGCGCCGGCCCGACGGCACCGCCGAGCGCCAGCGACGCCAGGTTGGCGACCACCTCGTTGACGTTCATGTTGCTCTGCGTGCCCGAGCCGGTCTGCCACACCGACAGCGGAAACTGCGCGTCGAACTCACCTGCGGCGACTCGCGCCGCGGCGTCGGCGATGGCCTGCGCCAGCGCCGGCTCGAGCAGGCCGAGCTCGCCGTTGACCTCGGCGGCCGCACGCTTGACCTCGGCCAGCGCATGCACGATCGCCAGCGGCATGCGCTGCGCGCCGATGGCGAAGAAGCGGCGGCTGCGTTCGGTCTGCGCCGCCCACAGCGCGTCGGCCGGCACCTCGATGGCGCCGAAGCTGTCCGTCTCGGTACGCGTGTCGTTCATGGTCGGCAAAGGGGGAATCGCCGGCGCATGCTAGTCGCAGCACGCGGATCTCGCCAGCCCGGCCGCTGGCCCTGCCGGCAATCGATCGGCGCTTGATCTGGATCGAAGCGGCGCCGACGACATTGCCTAGACTGGCCTGCGGCCCGCCGCAGCGGCGGGCTGGAGACACCGATGATCGACGTCGTCGACGCATGGCACCGCGAACATGTGCGCTTCGGCCGGCTGTTGGACCTGCTGCAGGCGCAGCTGGCCGAGTTCCATGACGAAGGCAGCCCGGACTACGACCTGATGCGCGACATCGTGCACTACCTGCACGACTACGCGGACCGCTACCACCATCCGCGCGAGGATCTGGCCTTCGCCGCGATGCTGCGCCACGACGCCGAGCTGAAGCCGATGATCTTCCGGCTGCTGCAGGAGCATCGTGTGATCGGCCTGAGCGCGACGAAGCTGCTCGACCTGCTCGACGAAGTCGGCAGCGACGCGCTGGTGTCGCGCGCCGCGCTCGAGGCAACCGCGGCGACCTTCCTCGCGTACTACCGCTGCCACCTGGACAGCGAAGAGCGCGACATCCTGCCGCGCGCCGCCCGGCTGCTGCCGCCGGCCGACTGGCGAAAGATCAGCGACGCGCTGCCCGCAGGGCCGGACCCGCTGTTCGACGCGCAGATCAAGCAGCGCTATCGCGCGCTGAGCCAGATCCTCGGCCGCTGACGCCCGGCGAAGCGGCCGGCGCGCCGCCGCGTGGCCGGGGCGGCGGGCGGAAACGAAGAAGCGCTTGCAGCGGGCTGCATGCGCTTCGTAGAGATGGTGGGCAGCACGCGAACCGCTGATTCCTCTGCGCTGGCTCGAAACGGCGGCCAACGCGATCACGATCTACAGCCAGTCCGGCGGGATCGCCAAGCCGATGATCCTGGCGCCCAGCATGCGCAGGGTGCCGGCCTCGGGGTCGTTGCGGTGGACGACCTCGTCTTGCCGACTGGTCCAGCGCAGCTGCCCGCCAGCGTCGAGCTGCACCCGATAGCAGCTCGGCGCGAAGTCGACCAGCGACAGCAGCCGGCGCGTCAGCTCGGGGCTGCGGATCATCACGCCGACCTCGGTGTTGTACTGCTCGGAGCGCCCGTCGAGGTTCATCGAGCCGACGAACACGCTCGTGCGATCGAAGAAGATGACCTTCATGTGCAAGGCAGCGGTGGTCGCGCCGGGCGGCCCCAGACCCAGTGCGCGTGCCGCCAGCGTCGGGCTGAGCTCGTCGATCTCCATACGCAGGCCGAGCAGCTTCTTGCGGTACTGCTCGTAGACCGCATGCACGGCAGGCTCGTCGGTGGCCGCCAGCGAGTTGGTGACCAGCCGCAGCCGCACCCCGTTGCGATGGTTCGTTCGCAGCGACTCCATGCCGATGCGCCCCGGGATGTAGTACGGGCTGACCATGAAGACCTCGGTGCGCGACGCCAGGCCGGCCGCGCCGATGGTCGCGCGCACCGTGCCCGCACGGTCGCCGACGCGCGTGCCCGCCAGCTTGTCCGCGGGGTCGGCCACGACGTCGGCGTCCGCGCCGCTCATCTGCAGCGCGCCGCGGCGCAGTTCGTCCGGCGCCGCAGCGATGTCCGCTGCGGGCAGCGCTGAGGTCACCGGGTCCGGCACCGGCACGACCCGGCGCAACGCAGCCTCATCGAAGCGCGCGCGCCGTGTGGCGCCGTCGCCGGCGGGCGCGACGATGGCATCGATCGGCCAGGCGAATTCGCTGTTCCAGTATTCGTCGAACGAAGCGGACATCTGCCGCACCACCGCGCCCGCGGCAAGCAGGTCCAGGTCGATGAAGTTCACGCCCGCGGCCGCGCGCATGTAGTACGCGTCGCCGATGTTGCGTCCGCCGATCACCGCCAGCGCGTTGTCGGCGATGAACAGCTTGTTGTGCATGCGGTGATTGACGCGTTCGAGCTCGTCCAGCGACGAGATCAGCTTCGCCTCGCGGGAACCGCGCAGCCGGGTGAACGGGTTGATCAGCCGCACCTCGATGCGCTCGAAGGCCGCCAGGTCCGACAGCAGCGGCTCGGCGCCGTCGGTGTGCAGGTCGTCGATCAGCAGGCGCACGCGCACGCCGCGTGCGGCCGCAGCGCGCAGCGCCGCCAGCACGCCGGCGCCGGAGGCGTCGCCGTGCAGCACGAAGGTCTGCAGGTCGAGCGATCGTTCGGCCTGGGCCGCCAGTTCGAGCAGCGTCCGGTAGGCCTCGGGCCCGATCGGCAAGGGCTTGAATGCCGAGGCGAAGCCGGCATGCATCACGGCCTCGTCCGCCATGCGGTCCAACCGCGTCGGCTGCGACGCGGGATCGACAGCCATCGACACCGGCAGCGCCAGCGACGAACGCTCGGGCAGGCCGGCGCAGCCGGCAAGCACAAGGATCGCGCAGGCCGACCACAGCCAGCGCCCGAGAATCGACAACGGCGGCCTCGACACGG
>DAORHX010000481.1:0-3189 GCA_035438245.1 Rubrivivax sp. | reverse complement strand
CTCGAGCAGCGCGACGGCGTCGCTCCAGTCGCCGCCGACGCCGCCGGCCGCCTCGGGCACCAGGAGCTGGCCGGCGCCGAGGTCAGCGACGGCGTCCCAGAACGGCTGCTGCCACTGCCCGGCATCGGCGGCAGCGACGACCGCCGGCGTGCAACTCGCCGCGAACAGGCGTTCGGCCGCTTCGGCCAGGGGGCGGGCAAGATCGCTCATCGGGCCTGCAGATGTTTGGCGACCATGTTGCGCAAGACCTCGTTCGTGCCGCCGCGCAGGTTGTAGGTGGGCGCAAGCGGGAAGGCACCGGCCAGCAACGCGGCGAGCGTGGCATCGCCGGCCAGGCGCTCGTCGGCGACGAGCGCTTCGCGCACGATCTCGAGGGAGTCGCGCTCGAAGTTCGTGCCCAGGTCCTTGACCATCGCCGCCTCGATCACCGGTGAGCCACCCGATTCGAGCGCACCCCAGATGCCCAGGCTCATGTTGCGAAGGGTCAGCATGCGGGCGAGCAGCCGCCCGGCGGCGACATCGCCCGCCGAGGGTGGTGCCTCGAGCACGAGGCGCAGGCAGCGTTCGACGACCGGCATCGTGCTGAGGAAGCGCTCCGGCCCGCTGCGCTCGTAGGCGAGCTCGCCGGTCACCTGCTTCCAGCCGTCGCCGGCCTGGCCCACCAGCCGCTCGGCGGGAAGCTCGACGCGATCGAAGACGACCTCGTTGAAGTGGTGGCTGCCGTCGAGCATGCGGATCGGCCGGATCGTGACGCCGGGCGCTTTCAGATCGACGATGAACTGGCTCAGGCCGGCGTGGCGCGCCTTCGGGTCCAGCGGCGCGGTGCGGCACAGCACGATCGCGTAGTGCGAGATGTGCGCGCCGCTCGTCCACACCTTGCGGCCGTCGAGCACCCAGCCGTCGCCCGCGCGCTCGGCGCGGGTGCGCACCGAGGCGAGGTCGGAGCCGACGTCCGGCTCGCTCATGCCGATGCCGAAGTACGTCGTGCCGGCGGCGATCCGGGGCAGGAACTCGCGCCGCTGCGCTTCGTTGCCGAAGCGCAGCAGCAGCGGCGCGCTCTGGCGCGCGGCGATCCAGTGCGCGCCCACCGGGGCGCCGGCGGCGAGCAGTTCCTCGTTGATGGTCAGCGTGTCGAACGCGCTGCCGCCGCGCCCGCCGTAGGCCTGCGGCCAGTGGTAACCGATCCAGCCGCGCGCGCCGAGGCGGCGGCTGAAGGCGCCGTCCAGGCCTTCGGTCCAGGAATTGACGCGCGGAGCGAAGCCACCGCTGCCGACTTCATCGGCGATGAAGGCGCGCACCTCGCGGCGCAGATCGGCGGTGGCCGATCGGACCGAGGGCAAGGAAAAGCCGGGGTCGAGGAACAACATGGCGGGGGCTGGCAGAGGGCCTGCTTTTGCGAGTATTCTATCAACTGTTAGTTTGTTGTCTTAGGCCTAACCCGCACCGCGAAGACACCATGTCCAACCGATCCCTCGACGACCTGAACCCCGGCGACGTGTTCAAGAGCTACGGCCGCACCGTCACCGAAACCGATATCGTGCTGTTCACCAGCCTGGCCGGGCTGAAGCTGCCGATCTTCATCAACGAGGAGTTCGCGAAGAAGCACACCAGCTTCGGCGGACGCATCTGCCCGGGCTTGCTGACGGCGACAATCGCCGCCGGCATGATGGAGGAAATCCTCGGCCCCGCCACGATCGCGGCGCTCGAACTCACCGACTTCAAGTTCACGGTGCCGGTGCGCCCGGGCGACACGCTGCGCGCCGAGATCACCGTTGAGGACAAGAAGAACCTGTCGGACGGCAAGCGCGGCGTCATGCACGGGCGGGTCCGCGTGTTCAACCAGCGCGCCGAGCAGGTGTTCGAGTTCAGCGAGAAGCTGATGATGCGGCGCGGGCGCGTCGACGATCTGGTCTGAACGCGGCGCGCCGCCGCCGTCAGTGGATCGACATGCCGCCGTCGGCGCCGATCAGCTGGCCGGTGACGTAGCTCGCGCCTTCCGAGGCGAGGAACACCCACACCGGGGCGATCTCGTCGGGCTCGGCCCAGCGCCCGAGCGGGATGCGGTCGAGCGTGCGTTGCTTGAAGCGCTCGTCGGTGCGGATGGTCTCGGTCATCGGCGTGGCCGCGCCCGGCGCGACGCAGTTGACGATGATGTTGTAGCGCGCCAGTTCGCGCGCCGCCGACTTCGTGAAGCCGATCAGGCCGGCCTTCACCGAGCCGTAGTTGATCTGCCCGATGGTGCCCAGGATGCCAGCGGTCGAGATCGTGTTGATGATCCAGCCGCGCTGACGCTCCATCATGCCGCCCACCACCGCCTGCAGGCAGTGGAAGCTGCCGCTCAGGTGCACGTCGATCACCTGCTGCCACTGGTGCGGCGTCATCTTGTGCAGCATCGCGGTGCGCGTGATGCCGGCGTTGTTGGCCAGCACGTCCACCGGCCCGAGCGTGCTCGTCACGGCGGCGACCATCGCATCCACCGCGGCCCGGTCGGCCACGTCGCACTTGAAGGCCGCGGCCTGGCCGCCGGCGGCGCGGATCGCTTGCGCCACCTGCTCGGCCGTCTCCAGGTTCCAGTCCACCACTGCCACCTTGGCCGACTGGGCCGCGTAGGCCCGTGCGATCGCCGCGCCGATGCCCTGGCCTGCGCCAGTGACGATGGCGACCTTGCCGCCGAGTGCCTTGCCGTCGAACATGCTGCGCTCCTGATCGATAATCAAACGAGTGTTTGTTAGACTAGAGAATGCCACAGACTGCCCCCGAATGCCAGCGACCCAGCCGCGCGACGAGCGGCCGGCGCTGGGCCAGTGCCGCGAAAGCGAGACGACCATGATCGACCTGAGTGCCCGGCTCGACGAGCCCGATGAAGTGCAACGCATGCTGCGCGACGCCGCGGCCGACTTCTTCGCCGCGGATGGCGAAGGCCAGCGGCTGCGCGAGTGGCGCGGCCGGCTGCCCGGACACGATGGCGAACGCTGGCGGCGCATGGCCGAACTGGGCTGGACGGGCTTGTGCATGCCCGAGGCGCTGGGCGGCAGCGGTCTGGGCCTGGCCGAAGCGGTGGTGCTGGCCGAACAATGCGGCCGCGCACTCGCGCCCGAACCGCTGGTGGCCGGTGCCCTGTTGCCGGCCTGGGCGCTGCTGTACGGTGAGTCGCAGGCGCTGCGCGAGCGCTGGCTGCCGCGGCTGGCC
>DAORHX010000480.1:0-3192 GCA_035438245.1 Rubrivivax sp. | reverse complement strand
CTGCGGCGTGGGCCTGGCGCGCGCGCGGCGCCGACGCGGCCGCGTTGCCGCGCTACCAGACCGAGCCGCTGCAGCGCGGCACGCTCAACGTGCAGGTGGTGGCCAACGGCACGTTGGCGCCGACGCTCACCGTCAACATCGGCAGCGAGCTGTCGGGCACGGTGGCCAAGGTGCTGGTGGACATCAACGACACGGTGGCCAAGGGCCAGGTGCTGGTCGAGCTGGACACCACCAAGCTGCGCGACCAGATGGCGCGCTCGCGCGCCACGCTGGCCTCGGCCGAGGCCAAGGTGGCGCAGGCCGCGGCCACGCTGAAGGAGGCGCGCGCCAATGTCGCGCGCATGGAGGAGGTGTCGCGCCTGTCGGGCGGGCGCGTGCCTTCGGCCACCGAGTTCGACAGCGCGCGCGCCAATGGCGACCGCGCCCTCGCCGACGAGGCCGCCGCGCGCGCCGCGGTGGCCGACGCCAAGGCGGCGCTGCGCGTCGACGAAACCAACCTCGGCAAGGCCTCGATCCGCTCGCCGATCGACGGCGTGGTGCTGACGCGCAGCGTCGACCCCGGCAACGCGGTGGCGGCGTCGCTGCAGGCGGTGACGCTGTTCACCATCGCCGCCGACCTGCGGCACATGAAGCTGCAGGTCAACGTCGACGAGGCCGACGTCGGCCAGGTGCGGCAGGGCCAGAGCGCCACCTTCACCGTGGCCGCCTGGGCGAACCGCAACTTCCCGGCGACGATCACGCGCGTCGGCTTCGGCTCCACCATCAAGGAAAACGTCGTCACCTACGTGGCCGAGCTGAGCGTGGCCAACGACGAGCTGCTGCTGCGCCCGGGCATGACCGCCACCGCCAGCATCGCCGCGGTACAGCGCCAGGGCGTGCTGCTGGTGCCCAACGCGGCGCTGCGCTTCACGCCGGCCGCGGCCGCGGCCACCGCCAAGACGGCGTCGGGCAGCGCCGACGTGCTGAGCAAACTGATGCCCGGCCCGCCGCGCGGCGCGCCCAAGCGCGCCGGCACGGTGGAGGTGAAGAACACCGAGCGCCAGCTGTGGCTGCTGCGTGACGGCGCGCCGCTGGCGGTGACGGTCAAGGCCGGGCTGAGCGACGGCCGGCGCACCGAGGTCAGCGGCGATCTGCACGAGGGCGACGCGGTGATCGTCGACCAGTTGGCCGGGCCGGCGCGGTGAGCGAAGCCCCGCTGATCCCGCTGATCCGTCTTCGCGGCGTGACCCGCGTCTACGGCGAAGGCCAGGCAATGGTGCGCGCGCTGGCCGGCGTCGACCTGGACATCGAGGCCGGCGAGTTCGTCGCCATCATGGGGCCCAGCGGCTCGGGCAAGTCCACGGCGATGAACATCCTGGGCTGCCTGGACACGCCTTCGGCCGGCGAGTACCTGTTCCGCGGCGTGCACGTCGAGCGGCTGAGCCGCGACCAGCGCGCGCGGCTGCGCCGACGCCACCTGGGCTTCGTGTTCCAGGGCTTCAACCTGCTGGCGCGCACCAGCGCGCTGGAGAACGTCGAGCTGCCGCTGCTGTACCGCGGCGAACCGACAGCGGCGCGCCACGCCGCGGCACGCGCGGCGCTGGCCTCGGTCGGGCTGCAAGGGCGCGAAGACCACACGCCGGGCGAGCTGTCGGGCGGGCAGCAGCAGCGCGTGGCCATCGCGCGCGCCATCGTCACCCAGCCCACCGTGCTGCTGGCCGACGAGCCCACCGGCAACCTGGACACGCAGCGCAGCCGCGAGATCATGGAGCTGCTGTCGGGGCTGAACCGCGAGCGCGGCATCACCGTGCTGATGGTCACGCACGAGAGCGACATGGCGGCCTACGCGCAGCGCACCGTGCGCTTCGTCGACGGGCTTGTCGCCTCCGACACGCGCCAGCCGCAGGCGGAGGCGGCCTGATGCTGTGGAACAGCCTGCTGCTGGCGCTGCGCTCGATCCGGCGCAACCTGCTGCGCTCGTTCCTCACCGTGCTGGGCATCGTCATCGGCGTCAGCGCAGTGGTGACGATGGTCACGCTGGGGCAGGGCGCGACCGCGGCGGTGCGCAGCCAGATCGCCGGGCTGGGCAGCAACCTGCTGCAGATCCGCCCCGGGCAGCGCCTGGGGCCGGGCGCGAGCATCGGCGTGCCCTCGTTCACCGAGGCCGACGCCGCGGCCATCGAGGCGCAGATCGGCGGGCTGCGCGCGGTGGCGCCCGAGCAGCGCTCGTCGGCCACCGTGGTGCTGGGCGCGCGCAACTGGGCCACCAGCCTGATCGGCACCAGCAACGCGCATTTCGACACCAGCAACTGGACGCTGGCATCGGGGCGCCGCTTCGAGGCGCACGAGGAGCGCGCCGGCGCGGCGGTGTGCGTGATCGGCGCCACCGTGCAGCGCGAGCTGTTCGCCGGCAGCGACGCGCTCGGCCAGCACCTGCGCGTGAAGAGCTTTTCCTGCGAGGTGGTGGGCGTGCTGGCGGCCAAGGGCCAGGCGGCGATGGGCATGGACCAGGACGACATGGTGGTGCTGCCACTGCGCACGCTGCAGCGCCGTGTCACCGGCAGCACGCGCGTCAATACCTTGCTGGTGTCGGTGCGCGACGAGGACGGCATCGACCGCGCGCGCTCCGCGCTGACGCAGCTGCTGCGCGAGCGGCGCAAGCTGGCGGCGGACGACGAGGACAACTTCAACGTGCTGGACACGCGCCAGATCGCCGACACGCTGTCGGGCACGACGCAGGTGATGACCACGCTGCTCGGCGCGGTGGCGGCGGTGAGCCTGCTGGTGGGCGGCATCGGCATCATGAACATCATGCTGGTCAGCGTCACCGAGCGCACGCGCGAGATCGGCGTGCGCCTGGCGATCGGCGCGCTCGAGCGCGAGGTGCTGCTGCAGTTCCTGATCGAAGCGGTGGTGCTGGCCGCGCTGGGCGGGGTGGTGGGCGTGCTGCTGGCCGCGCTGGCCAGCGTCGGGCTGGCGCAGCTGATGCAGGTGCCGGTGCAGTTCAACCCCGGCATCAACGCGCTGGCGCTGGGTTTTTCGGCGGCGATCGGCGTGATCTTCGGTTACTTCCCGGCGCGGCGGGCGGCGCGGCTCGATCCGATCGACGCGCTGCGGCACGAGTGAGGCCGGGGCGGCGTTCAGGCGCTGAGCGTCCGGCTGGTCGAAGACATGGGGCAGAGCTACCTGGCCGAGCCGACACGCCGAAGGGGA
>DAORHX010000479.1:0-3192 GCA_035438245.1 Rubrivivax sp. | reverse complement strand
CCCCTCGGCGCCGGCCTTCGAAGGCGAGCAGGTCGGCAGCTGCGCCGAGACCGGCAGCGGCGGCGGCGGCGCGCCGGTGGCATCGGGCCTGACGCTGGTGCTCAGCGCCGCCAGCCTGCCGAACAACGGCACCGACAAGATCACCGCCACCGCCACCGCCACCGGTGCCGGTGGTGTGACGCTGGCGTCGATCCCGGTGTCCTTCAGTGTGAACAACGACGCGCTGGCCACGCCCAACGCGACAGCCACGGATGCCAAGGGTGTCGTCGTGGCGGAAATCGGCATCGGCGCCAACCGTGCGAACCGCGCCATCACCGTCACTGCCACCAGCGGCGGGCTGTCGCGCAGCGCGACGTTCCAGGTGACCGGCGCGACGCTGTCGGCGACCCCGCTGCCGGCGGTCATCGCGCCCGGGGCGACCGGCAAGGTCGACTTCCGGCTGGTCGACTCGAACTCGAACCCGATGAGCAACGAGGCCATCGTCGTCAACGGCGTCAATGGCGTGCAGGTCAACGCCACCACCGACGTCAACGGCTCCTACAGCTATGCCTACACCGCGCCGACCAGCGGCGGCAGCGTCGACATCCGCGGCACCGCCGGCGGCGCGACGACGACGTCGACCGTGCTCGTGCAATCGGGCACGGGCACGATCCCGCCGGCGTCGATCCCCGTGACCTCCGCGTCGCTGGCCGCGTCGCCGAGTGTCGTGCCGGTCAACAGCGGCACCACCAGCAACCGCGCCGAGTTGCGCGCGCTGTTCGTCGGCGCCAACAATGCGCCGGTGCCGAACGTGCGCGTGCGCTTCGACCTGGCTGGCGACGCGAACAACGTCGGCGGCACGCTGACGTCGGGCACCAACGTCGTCTACACCGATACCAACGGCGTGGCGACCACGGCCTACGTGCCGGGCAGCCGCTTCAGCCCCACCGACGGGCTGACGGTGCGCGCCTGCTGGTCGGTGAACGACTTCGCGGCCGGTACCTGCCCGAATGCCACGACGACGACGCTCACGGTCGTCTCCGATGCGCTGTCGGTGTCGATCTTCACCGATGCGCTGATCGAGGTCGCCGACCAGAGCTACGTCAAGACCTACACGGTGCAGGTCGTCGATTCCGCCGGCAACGCGAAGGGTGGCGTCGAGATCTCGAAGTCGGTCGACATCCTGCGCTACTACAAGGGCGACTGGCAGGTGGTCGGCGACAAGTGGGTCAAGTTCCAGCGCGCGTCCTGCGACAACGAGGACCTGAACCGCAACGGCAGCCTCGAGACCTATTCGAACGGCGCTGTCGAGGACGCCAACAGCACCGGCGTGCTCGAACCACGCAAGGCCGACGTGGCGATCAGCTTCGTCGGTGCGACGAGCACCGACAGCAGCGGCCAGGTGAAACTGAGGATCACCTACGGCCAGAACGTGGCCTCGTGGCTGCAGTTCAACATCCTAGTCGCCGCTTCCGGCGTCGCCGGCACCGAAGGCCGCACCAGCTACGAGGGCGTGCTGCCGGTGCTGGCCGCCGCGGTCTCCGACCCGGACGTCGAGCCGGCCTTCCGCCTCAGCCCCTACGGTACGCAGAGCAGCGGCGTGGTGGTGACGACCAACCCGGCAGGCCAGACCGGCGTGCTCTGCACCAACCCGAACTGATGTCGTGACCATCGCGCTCGTCGGCATGCCCGGCTGTGGCAAGTCCACGGTCGGGCGCCACCTGGCGCGGCATCTGGGCCTCCGGCTGGTCGACAGCGACCACGAGATCGAGCGGCGCATCGGCATGCCGATCCGCAGCTGGTTCGAGACGCACGGCGAAGCGGCCTTCCGCGACATCGAGCAGGACGTCGTCGCGCAGCAGTGCGCCGGCGACGACATCGTGCTCGCCACCGGCGGTGGCGCGGTGCTGCGCGCCGCCAACCGCGAGCAGCTGCACCGCCGAGCACACGTGTTCTACCTGCGCTCGACGCCCGAGGAGCTGTTCCGGCGGCTGCGCCACGACACGCACCGGCCGCTGCTGCAGGTGGGCGACCCGTTGCGGCGGCTGCGTGAGCTGTACCGCGAGCGCGACCCGCTGTACCGCCAGACTGCGCACTACATCGTCGAAACCGGCCGGCCGTCGGTGCCGGCGCTGGTCAACATGGTGCTGATGCAGCTCGAGCTGGCCGGCCTGGTCGACCCGCAGCGCGTGCCGTCGCCGATCGACGCCAGCGCGCCCGGCCACCGCTGAGCGCGCGCAGGCGGCTGCCGCAGCCTGCGAGGTGCCGGCCGTACACTGGCCGGCCATGACAAGCTCTGCGGCAGTTCCCGCGCAGGCCGTGCCGGTGGACACCGGCCGCCAGCGCTACGACATCCTCATCGGCAGCGGCCTGCTCGACGCCGCATCGACCTGGCACGGCCTGCCGCGGGCCGCGCGCGCGCTGATCGTCAGCAACACCGCGGTGGCGCCGCTGTATGCAGCGCGCTTGCAGCGTGTGCTGGCGCCGCACTACGGCGACATCGTGGTGCTCGAGCTTCCCGATGGCGAGGCGCACAAGGACTGGCCGACGCTGAACCTGATCTTCGACCGCCTGCTCGCCGACGGCAGCGACCGGCAGACCGTGCTGTTCGCGCTGGGCGGCGGCGTGGTCGGCGACATCACCGGTTTCGCCGCGGCGTGCTACATGCGCGGCGTGCCTTTCGTGCAGGTGCCGACCACGCTGCTCGCGCAGGTCGATTCGTCGGTGGGCGGCAAGACGGCCATCAACCACCCTGCCGGCAAGAACATGATCGGTGCGTTCTACCAGCCGCAGCGTGTGGTCTGCGACCTGGACACGCTGCGCACGCTGCCCGAGCGCGAGCTGCGCGCCGGGCTGGCCGAGGTCATCAAGTACGGGCCGATCGCCGACGCCGATCTGCTGGCGTGGATCGAAGCGCAGCTCGACGCGCTGCTGGCGCGCGACGTGGCGGCGCTGGCGCATGCGGTGCGCCGCAGCTGCGAGATCAAGGCCTGGGTCGTCGGCCAGGACGAGCGCGAGGGCGGGCTGCGCGCGATCCTGAACTTCGGCCATACCTTCGGCCACGCGATCGAGTCCGGCCTCGGCTACGGCGCGTGGCTGCACGGCGAGGCGGTGGCCTGCGGCATGGTCATGGCGGCCGATCTGTCGGTGCGCCTCGGCCTGGTGCCGCCGGCGTTCGCCGCGCGGCTGCGGCGGCTGATCGAGCGCGATCGG
>DAORHX010000478.1:0-3205 GCA_035438245.1 Rubrivivax sp. | reverse complement strand
GTCGGCCGCCGGCAGCGGGCCGCCGACCGCCGGCAGCGCCGCAGCGTCGAACGGCACCCCGCCCAGCGGCGGCGCCGCCACCTTCTGCGCGCCCATGTCGATGCCGACCGCGAGCTGCGCCTTCGGCACCAGGCAGGAGAACAGGCGCACCACCGGCTGCACCTTCGGCCGCCCGCCGGTGAAGCCGGTGATGGCCGGCGCCGA
Organism: Rubrivivax sp.; assembly: GCA_035438245.1. Classification (GTDB taxonomy): domain Bacteria; phylum Pseudomonadota; class Gammaproteobacteria; order Burkholderiales; family Burkholderiaceae_C; genus Rubrivivax. The sequence continues at coordinate 3,001 of DAORHX010000478.1, read as the reverse complement.
CATCAGCGCCATCGGCGCCACCTCGCGCGAGAACAGCTCCAGCGCGTCCTTCAGCGGGTGGCGCACGCCGACCTTGAGGAACACCTCGCGCGACGCGTTGCGGGCCTGCGGGCCGTAGGTGTCCTCGGCGCCGATGGCCTCGACGCTGGTCTCGGTGAAGTCGGGCCAGCCGCGGTCGCCGAAGTGGCGCCGCATGCGAGCGAGCATCGCGGCGCCGACGCGATGCGCCTTCGCGCCGGCGTCGATGCCGCCGATCATGAACTGGCTCATCGCGCGGAAGCCGTCGGCATAGGTGATGCTGACCTTGGCCTGGTCGGTGGGCGGCCGGCCGCGCGCGCCGCGCACCTCGACGCGGTCGGGGCCGGCCGGCGTGAGCGTGACGCCGGTGAAGTCGCACACCACGTCGGGCAGGATGTAGGCGCGCGGGTCGCCGATCTCGTAGAGCATCTGCTCGCCCACCGTCGACGGGCAGACCAGGCCTCCGGTGCCCGCCGGCTTGGTGAGCACGAAGCTGCCGTCGGCGCGGCACTCGGCGATCGGGAAGCCCATGTCATCCCAGCCCGGAACGCTGGCCCAGTCGGTGTAGTTGCCGCCGGTGGCCTGGGTGCCGCATTCGATCAGGTGCCCGGCGAGGCTGCCCTGGGCGAGCTTGTCCAGGTCGTCGGCGGTCCAGCCGAATTCGGCGATCAGCGGGGCCAGCGTCACCGCGCTGTCGACGCAGCGGCCGGTGACCACGATGTCGGCCCCCGCGGCCAGCGCCGCGGCGATCGGGAACGCGCCGAGGTAGGCGTTGGCGCTCATCACCTTGGCCGGGAAGGGGGCGCCGGAGAACATCTCCTTCACGCCCGCCGTGCGCAGCGCCTCCACCTGCGGCATCAGGTCGTCGCCGAGCACGGCGGCGATCTTCAGGTCGACGCCTTCGGCCTCGGCCGCGGCCAGCAGCGCCGCGCGGCAGGCCGAGGGGTTGACGCCACCGGCATTGGCCACGACGCGGATGCCGCGTGCCTTCAACTGCTTCATCAACGGCCGGATCGTCGCCACGAAGTCGGGCGCGTAGCCCTGCGCCGGGTCCTTGGCCTTGGCGCGGATCAGCAGCGACATCGTGATCTCGGCCAGGTAGTCGAAGACCAGCACGTCGATGTCGCCGCGCTGCACCAGCTGCGCGGCCGAGAACTCGGTGTCGCCCCAGAAGCCGGAGGCGCAGCCGATGCGCAAAGTGTTCTTGCTCATGGGAAAGTCCTTTCTCAGGTGGTGCGGCGCGGCCAGAACACGCGCCAGATGCCCTTGGCCGTGGCGCACACGCGGCCTTGGTCATCGAGCAGTTCGCCTTCGGCGAAGGCGACGTTGCGGCCCGCGTTCACGACCTTGCCGTGCGCCGCGAAGCGCGCGCCGGTGGCAGCGCGCACGTAGGTGATGTCGAGGTTGATCGTCGACTGGGCGTAGGCGAGCGGATCGATCTCGCGCATCTCGGGGCGGGCCAGGCTGGCGGTGGTGATGGAACTGCCGAGCGCGCCGTCGAACATGTAGGCGATCACGCCACCGTTGAGCACGGCGTCGGAGCCGCCGCCGCCGCGCTGCGCGGCGCTGGGCGAGCGCAGGTGGACGATGGCCCGCCCCTCGCCGGCCAGTTCGATCTCGAGGCCCTGCGCGCTGAGGAAGCTGCCGCCCCCCCAACGCTCCCAGAAGGCGTCGACGACGTGGGCGGGCAAGGGCGGCAAGTTCAAGGCGGCGTCTCCTGCGGAATGCGGATCGGTGGTGGGGATGTTCAGGGTGCCAGCCCGAGCGCGCGGATGCGTTCGAGGTGGGCGAGCAGCGAGCGCTTGGCCACGGGCCACAGCGACTTGGGTGTGTCGGCGTAGGCCAGCGGCACCCACGCGTCGGCGTCGCCCTGGGGCCGCTCGCGCATCGCCGCAACAACCTTCGCCTCGCGCGCGAGGCGGTGCGCCTTCAGATGCGCGACCGCGCGCCGCGCCGAGCCGATCACATGGCCGTGCGCGGGCAGGATGAAGCGCACGTCGAAGCGCTCGCACTCGCGGTCGAGGCGGTCGAGCGAGTCGATGTACGCGGCCATGTTGCCGTCGGGCGGGTCGATCACGGTCGTGCTGCCGTTGAGCACGTGGTCGCCCGACAGCAGCAGCCCGTCCTCCTCGACGACGAGGCAGACATGGTTGGCGGCGTGGCCGGGCGTGTGCACGGCGCGCAGCGTGATCGGATGCTCCGCATCGGCCAGCGCCACGCGCTCGCCGTCGGCCAGCGCGCGGTCGGGCGTGAACTGCGAATGCGCGCGCGCCGTCGGCGCTGACGGTTGGCCGAGGATCGGCGGCCGCCGGCCCGTCGCGGCCTGGCAAGCCGCAGCCAGCGGCGCGGCGGCCGGCGAGTGGTCGGGGTGCGAATGGGTGCAGACGATGGCGCGCACGTCGCCGCCGGTAGCCTGGACGATGCGCGCCACGTGCGTGTCGTCGGGCGGGCCGGGGTCGACGACGATCCAGCCCGCCGCGGCGCTGCCCAGCAGGTAGGTGTTCGTGCCCGGCCCGGTCATCACGCCGGCGTTGGGCGCCGTCAGCCGCCACAGGTGGCGCAGCAGCTGCACCGGCTGCTCGCTCTGCCAATCCAGCGCATGCAGCATGTGGCCGTCGGGGCAGACGAGTTCGAGTTCGCCGAACGGCAGGTCGCTCTCCATGAAGCGCTGCGGCTTGCCGCCGACGAGGCCGCCGCGCGGGCACGACTCCCAGTGCGGCCGGTTGTCGGCGCAGGCGGCGAGCGCGGCCTCGACGCTGGCGAACGCGGACAGCCAGCGCAGCGTGCGCAGCGTCGGAAAGATCATCGGCAGCGTGCCCGCCTCAAAGCGCGCCAGCGCATCGGCGGCGCGCAGCCACACGGGCTCGAACTGCTCGGCATCGTCGGCCACCGGCGTCTGGCCCTCGGGCACGCGGCCGACGAGGAACAGCGTGTCGAATCGGCGCGGCTGCACGTCGCGGTCGGTGGTCCAGCGCACCGCCAC
>DAORHX010000477.1:0-3205 GCA_035438245.1 Rubrivivax sp. | reverse complement strand
CCGCCGCATCGACGGCGGTGCCGAATTGCTCCGGCGTCGCGTGCTCGGACAGGTCGACGAGGTCGGACAGCGACGCGGACGCCGGAAGCTGCGGCCGCAGCGCCGCGACGGAGTCCGGTGACAGCTTGCCCAGGTCGAGGCCGAGCTCGTTGACCCAGTCGGCCGCCAGCACGCCGGGGCCGCCGCCGTTGGTGACGATCGCGAGCCGCCTGCCGACCGGCCGATAGCGCGACGCGAGGCACTTCGCCGCCGAGAACAGCTCGACGAACGAGCGCACCCGCACCGCGCCGGCGCGGCGCAGCGCGGCGTCGAAGACCTCGTCGCTGCCGACGATGGCGCCGCTGTGCGTCCGCGCCGCGGCGTTGCCGCCGGCGCGACGGCCCGACTTCAGCACCACCACCGGCTTGGAGTGCGCCGCGGTGCGCAGCGCGCTGATGAAGCGCCGCGCGCTGGCGATGCCTTCCAGGTAGACGACGATGCTGTGCGTGCAGGCGTCGGCGGCCAGGAAGTCCAGCGCCTCGGCGATGTCGATGCCGGTGTGCGCACCGACGGACACGACCGACGAGAAGCCGACGCCGTTGTGCCGGGCCCAGTCGAGCATCGCCGCCGTCAACGAACCCGACTGCGACACCAGCGCCAGCGGTCCGGATGCCACCAGCGGCCCGAACACGCTGGCATTGAGCTGCAGCGCCGGGCGCTGCAGCCCGAGGCTGTTGGGCCCGAGCAGCGCCATGCCTTCGCGCCGCGCGATGGCCTTCAACGCCGCGGCCTGATCGACGCCGATGCCGCTGCCGATGACCAGCGCGGCGCGGCAGGCCATGCGTGCGGCCAGCTCGAGTGCCGCAGCGATGTCCGATGGCGGCAGCGCGATCACCGCCAGATCGGCGCGCGAGCGCGCCAGATCGCCCAGCGTGCCGCTGGTGGCGATGTCGAGGAAATGCAGCTCGCCGCGATAGCGCTGTGCGCGCAAGGCCGCATGCAGTTGCCGCGCCTGCCGCGTCTGCGCCGCCGCGTCGTCGGCACGGCCAGCGAACACGGCCATCGACTGCGGCGCGAACAGCGGGGTGAGGTAGTGCTCGTCCATGGATCAGGGCACGGCTGAAGAGGTTTGAATGGCGATCGACCGTGATTGTGCGTCCGCACGCTCGACTCGCCGGGCCGTGTCCGGCAGACGGCCGGCCGGCGCCGACCGCGCGGCAGCCTACGCCTGCGACGCCGGCGTTCTCGAGGCCAGGCCGTCACGCAGGCGTTTCAGCCGCTCGCGCGGGTCTTCCTTGGCAACGCCCTCGTTCAGCTTCATCTCGGCGATGAAGCGGCTGGGCACGCCGGCCACGGTGTCGCGGCCCTTCTTGCGCCGCCGCAGCGTGCTCACGACCAGCGTGCGCCGCGCGCGCGTGATGCCCACGTACATCAGCCGCCGCTCCTCCTCCAGCCGCGCGCCCAGCGCGGCGGTGTCCAGCGTCTCGTCGTCCACCTTGAAGGGCAGCAGCCCCTCGTTGACGCCGGCCAGCTGCACGTGCGCCCACTCCAGCCCCTTGGCCGCATGCAGCGTCGACAGCGTGACCACGTCCTGCTGCTCGCCGCGCTCGGCCAGGCTGATGATCACGCTGATGGTCTGCGCCACCTGCAGCACGCTGGCGCGTTCGCTCTCGAAGGTTCCGCCCTCCTGCGTGATCTCGCCGCCACAGCGCCGCGCGATCCAGTCGACGAAGTCGAGCACGTTGCTCCAGCGCGCGCTGGCCAGCTTCTCGCTGTCCTCGCCATCGTAGAGGTGCTGCTCGTAGCCGATGTCCTTCAGCCAGGCCCGCAGCAGCGCCTTCGCGTCCTCGGCGCCGCTGGTGTGGCGCGCGCGCTGCTCCAGGTCGTTGACGTAGCGGCCGAACTCGTGCAGCGAGCCCAGCGCCTTGGCGCCGAGCTGCGTCTTCAGCGTCGGCGAGAACAGCGCCTCGAACAGGCTGATCTTCCACTTGCCGGCAAAGTCGCCGAGGCTGGCCAGCGTCTGCGCCCCGATGCCGCGCTTTGGCGTGACCACCGCGCGCAGGAAGGCCGGGTCGTCGTCGGGGTTCACCAACAGGCGCAGCCAGGCGCACAGGTCCTTGATCTCGGCGCGGTCGAAGAAGCTCTGCCCGCCCGACACCTTGTACGGGATCTGCGCGGCGCGCAGCTTCTGCTCGAACACGCGCGCCTGGTGGTTGGCGCGGTACAGCACCGCGAAGTCGGCGAACTTCAGCGTCGGGTCGGCCGCGCGCAGCGACTGGATGCGCGCCACCGCGCGCTCGGCCTCGTGCTCCTCGCCGTCGCATTCGATGACGCGCACCGGCTCGCCGTCGCCCAAAGCGCTCCACAGCTTCTTCTCGTAGAGCTTCGGGTTGGCGGCGATCACATGATTGGCCGCGCGCAGGATGTGGCCGGTGGAGCGGTAGTTCTGCTCCAGCGCGATCAGCTTCAGCTGCGGGAAGTCCTGCGGCAGCCGCTTCAGGTTGTCGATGGTCGCGCCGCGCCAGCCGTAGATGCTCTGGTCGTCGTCGCCGACGGCGGTGAAGCGCGCGGCGCGGCGCTCGTCGGGGTGCTGCACCAGCGCCTTCAGCAGCTCGTACTGCACGGCGTTGGTGTCCTGGTATTCGTCGACCAGGATGTGGTGGAACTGCTCCTGCCACTTGGCGCGCGCCTCGGCGTCGCGCTGCAGCAGCTTCAGCGGCAGGCCGATCAGGTCGTCGAAGTCCACCGCCTGGAAGGCCGCCAGCCGCTGTTCGTAGACGCGCATCACGCGCGCGGCGATGCGCTCGTCGTCGTTGCCCGCGGCGGCGTCGGCGCCGCTGCTGTCCAGCCCCTGGTTCTTCCACAAGCTGATGGCCCACTGCCAGCGCCGCGCCAGCGCGTTGTCGCTGCAGCCACCGGCGTCGCGCAGCACACCGAGAACGTCGTCGCTGTCGAGGATCGAGAACTGCTCCTTCAGCCCGATGCGTTGCCCGTCGCTGCGCAGCAGGCGCACGCCCAGCGAGTGGAAGGTGCTGATGGCCAGGTCCCTGGCCGCGCGCGCGCCGACCAGCGCGCGGGCGCGCTCGCGCATCTCGGCCGCGGCCTTGTTGGTGAAGGTGATGGCGGCGATCTGCTTCGGCTCGAGGCCCGACTGCAGCAGCCGCGCGATCTTGTGCACGATGACCCGCGTCTTGCCCGAGCCGGCGCCGGCCAGCACCAGGCTCGG
>DAORHX010000476.1:0-3205 GCA_035438245.1 Rubrivivax sp. | reverse complement strand
CGCCGCGAGTCCGGGAACGTGGGCAGCGCCCGGCCGCCGATCACGCGAACGGGGAACGAGTCCCAGAACGCCGGCTTGGCGACTCTGACCACCGCCGTGACCCCATGCTCGCGCGCGAACCGGCTCGCCTTCGCGATCTCCCCGGCCACCAGGCGCTGGATCTCCGGGTTCTCGACGCCTACGTCGCTGTGTGCAATGACGACCAGGGGCCTGCGGCCGCGACGCACCTGCTCGACGGCAGCAGTCAACGCCAAGTTGAGCAGAACCGAGGAATCCTTGCCGCCGCTGAACAGCACGATCGCAGGCCGCCCGGCATCCATGAACGCACCGATCGCTTCAAGCGCGATGGCCTCGGGCGTCTCGTTGCGAAGGTCGATCAGCTGCTGCATGCGCTCTCCCGGTGAACACCAGGATCGCGCGAGCAGTCGAACCTTCAACCCGGCGTCATCGACAGGAGCTCAGCGCTCGCGCCGGTCGCCACGCAGCACCTTGACCCACACGACCTTGCGCCCTTCCTCAGGTCCGGGCTCGCGCGGACGCTTTGACGATCCCCAGTGCCCTCCAGCGCTGCGTCCGATCGGATCCCATCCCGCCGCGTAGAGGCTTGCACCATCCTCGTCGTCCGATGTGTAGGTGACCAGGCGCCGGTAGCCCATCGCCGATGCGGACCGTGCGATGGCCCCCAGCAGCTTGGTGCATCCGTTGACCACGGCGGGATTGACCGCCACCCGGCGCACCTCGGCCGTGAGGCCGTCGTCGAGGTGGCGCGCCACCGGTCGCGCAGCGATCGCGACACCGTCCAGTTCCTGGTCCGAGACGCGCCGCAGACCGATCGCGAACTTGTGGCCTTGCACCCTGCCGAGCCGCCGGTGCAAGCGCTCGACCACGAGGTTCGCCTCACGCAGGCCCACTGGCACCAGCTCGTAGTCGAACCGCGGCCTGGCGGCGACCGCACGCCGGACGGCGGCGATCGGGTAGTACTCGGCGCCACCCGGTTGGCGCGCGAGCTCGACCCGCACGTCACCGCTTGGATGGATCCAGTTCACGCGGCCGGGGCCAACACCGTCGACGATCACGGTGTCCTGCAGCCGGCACAGGCCCTGTGGGTGCTCCACCAGCGGCGGCGTGGCATCGAAGGCGCCTCGCGCTGCCACGGCCTCGCTGAATCGAGTGAAGACCGTCGCTGGCAACTGGATCCGCGCGCGGGCTCCGGCCATCGCGTTGTGCACGAGCCAGAACACACGCGACGAGGCCGACGCGATGTCCACCAGCAGTTCGGGTATCGCGCCGGGCTTCGGCGCCATGGTCGTTGGGTTCACGTTTGAATTCCTTCAGGGGTTTGAGAAGGCGACGCCTGAGCGCCAGCCTTCGCCGCGGCTGTCGCCATCAGGTCGCGGTAGCGCTGCAAGACGGATTCGCGATCGGTGTGGTTCACCTGCAGCCCCACCGCCGCCGCGACGTCACGACGGACGTCGGCGATCAGCGCCGCCTCGCTCGGGGTGGGCATGACCGTGGGCCAGCCCTTCACGAACAGCAGGTGGTCCGGAAGCCGCGACTCCGCGCTCACGCGTAGCTGGGCGCGCTCTTTGGCCTCCTGCAGCCGGGCACGAAGCCCGGCGTCGAGCAGGTCGGGTGCAACATCCCCCAGCCACCGGTGGCTCTGGAATGAGAAGGTGCTCGCGGCCTCCAGCGCCACCATCTCGCGATAGATCGCGTAGTTGTCCACGCAGTTGCTCGAAGCCCGCAGGTCGTGCTCCGAGCCGAGCACGCAAAACGCGCAGGAGACCCGCGTGCTGCCGTACAGCCGGTAGGCCTCGTGGAGTTCGTCACCACGACAGCGCACGTAGTCGTTGACGTCGCCGCGCCTCCAGCCAAGGATCGGGTTCCAGGTGTGTCCGAGCCCGCGCTTGCGGGTCGTGCGCTCGTCCTGCTTCCAGGCCGGCATGCGCGCCCGCTTGGCACTCTCCTCGCGACGGATGCCTACAGCCGACACGACGTCGCCCACGGGAAAGCGTCGGCGCATCTCCCGTGCGATGACCTGGCTCTTCAACTCGGCCGTGCAGAAACGCTGGGCCGCCGTGCTCCACGGCAGGATCAACTTCACGCACTCGAGCTTGGTGTACCGCGCGACGTTGCCCCTCCAGCGCGACCACCATCGATCCATCATGTCGCCGGCAGTGCGGCGCACGACCACCAGTTCGATGCCCAGCCGCTGCGCCAACCGATCGCAGACCGGCAAGCTGTCCCGCCACTCGACACGGCCGAGGTCCGCATGAACGAGGAGCCGCGGGCCCGGGTGTCCGATGTCGTCGAGATGCGCACAGACACGGTAGGCCAGCGCTTGGGAGTCACGCCCACCGCTGACACCGATGAACACCGGTGCGCTGGAACCCAGTGCCATCGTGACCTCGCTCGGCACTTCGATGGCGAATCGCACCGCGCCGGCCGCCACGCCGAAGAGATCGGGTTGCGCCGGCTCGACGGGCTCGAGCGCCGCATCCGTGCGGTAGAGCTTGATGATGTTCACGCGTTCAGGCTACGAGGCACCTCCGCGTGTTCAAGGCGCACCGCGATGCAGCGACGGACACCGCACTGCGCCGCTGGCCGCATCGCCGCGCCCGGTTCGAACGGCACCTGAGTGCCCTCATCGGCGCGTGTCCTTGCGCCCAAACCGGACGCATGAACATGCGCCGTGGGCAAGCCGTCGCGCCACCCCTACACAGCGCTTCCGCCGAGTGGCAAACTTGCTGGGCTTCCTGCTGGCGATCGTCGCTGGTACAGCCTTCAACGAGAGCCGTCACCGGCTGGACTTGAAGTCCAAAGTGCCCTGCACCTTGGCGTTAGCGGTCGTGACCCGCACTTCAATCGACCATCTCCGGATGGCCCTGCCGCACCTGCGGCGCATCCCTGTCCGCGCAAGCGGGCTATCCAGTCCGTGCTGGATCACGCCGACCTCGGTCGACGCGCCTCATCGTCGGTGTGCACGTGACACATCGGCTCTGACGCCGGCTTCGCCAGCCGAGCGGGATCACCACCCGCGCGCGTCTTCATCCCTTCGCGTGGCTTCGCGAAGTCCACCGGTCATCCAGCCTGCTGCATGACCCGGACCCGGCACCCCTGCGCGCCGGTCCTCGATCCCTGGGACGCAAGTCCCGAAGTGTGCGGAAGACCCATCGCCTCGGCGTGGGTCCTTCTGCCTGTCCAT
>DAORHX010000475.1:0-3206 GCA_035438245.1 Rubrivivax sp. | reverse complement strand
GCCCAGCTGCGCGCCGCCGCTGAAGCGCAGCCGGTCCCAGTCGGCCGACACCGCGTCCAGCACATGGCGCGCGCCACCGTCGGCCGACAGCGCGAGCCGTGCGCGCAACTGCCGCGCAGGGGTCGCCAGGCCGTCGACGTGGAACTCGTCGACGCGCAGCGCCTCGATGTCGACGCCCAGCGGCAGCTCCAGGTTCGTCGGCGGCGTGCTGTCGCTGCTGGGTTCGGTGGACAGCCACAGGTCGACGCGTGACGCGCGCATCTCGTCGAAGCCGAGGTGCAGCCACTTGCTGCCGGTGCCCCAGCGCAGCCTGGGCGCGCTCCAGCCGAACTGCTGCAGGCGCAGGCGTGCGCCTTCGCCGGGCAGCGGCAGCTCGAGCTGCTGCGCCGAGAACGGCCCGAGCAGGTGGCCGCTGACGCCGCTGACCTGCACGCCGGGAATGCGTGCCAGCAGCCATTGGCCGCCGGTCTCGGTGAACAGCAGCCACCAGAACGCGCCGGCGACGACCAGCGCGCTGCCGGCCACGCCCAGCAGGTAGATGCCGAAGCTGGACAGCAGCCGGCGCAGCGGGCCGCGGCGCCGGGGTGGCGGCGGCGCGGTGTCCGGCGGTGGGGCGGGGGAGGTGGGCTCGGCCATGCTCAGAACACCACGCCGACGCTGAAGTGCAGCCTCAACTTCTGCGTCTCCTGGCCATAGGCCAGGTCCACACGCAGCGGGCCGACCGGGCTGCGCCAGTGCAGGCCCACGCCGTAGCCGAACACCGGGCGCATGTCCTTCCAGCCGTCGGACGCGTTGCCGGCGTCGACGAACAACGCCCACAGGAAGGCCGGCTGGTCGGCGAAGATCGGCCGCGCGATCTGCAGGCTGCTGGTGAACAGGGTGCTGCCGCTGATCACGGCGCCGTTGACCTCGGGGCCCAGCGAGCGGTAGGCGTAGCCGCGCACCGATTCGTCGCCGCCGGCGCGGAACAGCAGCGTGTCGGGCACGCTCAGCGCCTCCTGCACAAACACCTGGCCCAGCTCGACGCGCGCACTGCCGTAGAAGCCGTTGCCCAGCGGCAGGTAGCCCTGCACCCGGCCGTACAGGCGGGCGAACGGCCCCGCGTCCTCGGTTTCCACCTGGGTGTCGATCGGCGTCACCGTGCCGCGCGTGTAGCCGAGCCCGCCCTGCAGCGACCAGACCGTGCCGCGCGTCGGCGTGCGCAGGTCGTCGACGTCGCGCCAGGTCCAGTGGTAGTTGCCCGACAGCGCCTCGCTGTCGTTGTCGCCGGCCGAGGTCTCGAGCAGTGCGCGCGTGTATTCACCATAGACCAGCCGCCAGATGCGCAGCGTGTCGCGCGTGCGTCCGGCGCGCGCGTACCACGAGTAGCGTGTCTCGTCGTTGGTGGTGAGCTTCTCGGCCTGGCCGGCGAGCAGGTTGCGCCAGCCGTCCTCCTGCAGGTGCGACATCAGGTCGCCGTTCCACAGCGTCTGCTCCTGCCCGACCAGCAGCTTGTTGTGCATCGCCCAGCGCGTGTCGAAGATGCGGCGGTGTGTGTGCTCGAGCGTCACCTGCAGCCCGGTGTTGTCGGCAAAGCCGACGCCGACGGTGGCCTGCTGCAGCGGCAGCTCGCGCAGCGCCAGCAGCGCCTGGGCCTGCGCCGGATCGGCCGAGGCCGCGTCGACGTCGATGACCACGCTTTCGAACAGCCCCAGGTTCAGCAGGCGGTCCTGCACGTCGCGGATCAGCTGCTCGGTGGCCGGCTTGCCGATCAGCTCGCGCGCGGCCGGCATCACCGCCTGCTCGTCGAAGCGCTCCAGCCCGGCGGGGCGCAGCTCGCCGACGCGGAACAGCGGCCCGCTGTCGGCGACGACGAACAGGCGCACGAGGTTGGTGTCGGCGTTGACCTGCGCGGCGGTGCCGCTCCACTGCGCTTGCAGATAGCCGTTGCTGCGCAGCGTGGCGATGACGCGGTTCTTCGCACTGTCCCACGCCGACTGCTGGAACGGTTGCCCGGGCGGCAGTGCCCACTCGGCCTCCAGCGAGTTCAGCAGCTCGATGGCACGCACCTCGCCGGCGTCGACCTCGTCGTACAGCCCGCCCTGCACCTCGAGCGTCAGCCGGTCGATGCTGGCGCGCGCCCCGGGCTGCACGCTCATGCGCAGCAAGGGCGGCACGGCGCCGTCGTCGACGCGTGCGACCCTGATCACCGGATTGAAATAGCCCTCCGTCTGCAGCAGCGACAGCGCTTGCGACGACGCCGCGCCGATCAGGCGGTCGATTTCGCCGCGGGTCAGCGTGTCGGCCTCGGCGGCGTATTGCAGTCGCGCCAGGTCGAGGTGCTGCTCGAGCAGCGCGCGCAGCGGTGCCGGCGCATCGATCTCGAGCCGGAACTGCGGTTCGCGCTTGACCACGGGGTCGGCGTCGGCCGCCTGGTTGTCGAGGAAGGGCAGGCTGCCGCAGCCGCCCAGGGTCGTCGCCAGCAGGAACCACAGCGCCAGGTGCAGCGCTGCGCGCAACCTCATTTGCTGAGCAATCGCATGGCGCCTTCGAGGCCCTGCAAGGTCAGCGGAAACATGCGCTGGTTCATGATCTGCTGGATCACGGCGATGCTCTGCCGGTATTGCCACACGCCCAGCGGCTCGGGGTTGATCCACGCGTACTTGGGGAACGCGTGCGTCAGCCGCTGCAGCCATTCGGCGCCGGGCTCCTCGTTGTTGTATTCGACGCTGCCGCCGGGTTGCAGGATCTCGTAGGGGCTCATCGTCGCGTCGCCGACGAAGATCAGCTTGTAGTCCTTCTTGTACTTGCGGATCACGTCCCAGGTGCTGAACTTCTCGGAAAAGCGCCGGCGGTTGTTCTTCCACATGAAGTCGTAGACGCAGTTGTGGAAGTAATAGAACTCGAGGTGCTTGAACTCGCTCTTGGTGGCCGAGAACAGCTCCTCGACGCGGTGGATGTGCTCGTCCATCGTGCCGCCGACGTCCATCAGCAGCAGCACCTTCACCTTGTTGTGGCGCTCGGGCACCATCTTGATGTCGAGCATGCCGGCGTTGGCGGCGGTGCTGTGGATGGTGTCGTCGAGGTCGAGCTCGAGCTCGTTGCCCTCGCGCGCGAAGCGGCGCAGCCGCCGCAGCGCGACCTTGATGTTGCGCGTGCCCAGTTCCAGCGTGTCGTCGTAGTCCTTGTACTGGCGCTGGTCCCAGACCTTCACCGCCGAGCGGTTG
>DAORHX010000474.1:0-3219 GCA_035438245.1 Rubrivivax sp. | reverse complement strand
CGCGGCCAGGCAGTCGCCGACTTCGGCCAGCGCGTCGCCGCTGCACGGCCAGACATCGCCGTCGCGGACCGACCAGCCGAGCTCATGCGCGGTGGCGCTGCGCCCGTCCCAGGCGAAGGCGGCAGGGTGTTCGATGGCCGCCAGCCGGGCCAGCGCATGCAGCCCGGGCAGCGGGTCGAACCCGGCGGCGAGCTGCAATGCCGGCGGCGCCGGGCTGCACAGCGCTTGCAGCTTTTCCCGCAGGTGGCGGCTGCCACGCGCGTTGGCATGCAGCTGTCGCGCGCCCGGCGACAGGCGCCGCAGCCCCGGCTGCATGCGAAAGGGGGCCTGTACCGCGGCGAAGAAATCGAAGGCCGGCGCCGCGCCGGTGCGGGGCGGGCCGTCGTTCACGCCGGCGCGAGGCTCAGACGCGCTTCTTGTATTCGTGGGTGCGCGTGTCGATCTCGATCTTGTCGCCGGTCTCGACGAACAGCGGCACCGCGATTTCCAGCCCGGTGGACAGCTTGGCCGGCTTCAGCACCTTGCCCGAGGTGTCGCCCTTGACGGCCGGCTCGGTGTAGACGATCTCGCGCACCAGCGTGGTCGGCAGCTCGACCGAGATGGCCTTGCCGTCGTAGAACACCACTTCCACCGGCATCGCGTCTTCCAGGTACTGGATCGCGTCGCCCATGTTGTCGGCCTCGACCTCGAACTGGTTGTACTCGGCATCCATGAAGGCGTACATCGGGTCGGCGAAGTACGAGTAGGTGCATTCCTTCTTGTCCAGCACGATCTGGTCCATCTTGTCGTCGGCCTTGAAGACGACTTCGGTGCCGGAGCTGTTCAGCAGGTTCTTCAGCTTCATGCGCACGGTGGCCGAGTTGCGGCCGCCGCGGCTGTATTCGGTCTTCAGCACGACCATCGGGTCCTTGCCCTGCATGATGACGTTGCCGGCGCGAATTTCCTGAGCGAGTTTCATGATCGGATTCCGTACTTCGGGGGATGCGCTTGGATCGCGCAAAGCCCTGAATTTTAACGCTTTTCGGCCACGAAGCCGAGCAGCCGGGTGACCAGGTCGGGCTGTGTCAGCAGGCCTTTGCGCCAGCGCAAAGCCAGCGCCTGCCAGTCGTCCGCGCACGGCAGCGTCGCCGGCCAGGCGCTGAGGCCGTTCCAGGCGCGCCACAGCGAGCGCAGGTCGGCGTCCAGCGCGGCATCGGCGCCTTGCAACATCAGGTCCAGAAAGGCATCGAGCTTGACCGCGTGCGCCGCGTCGTGCTGCGGGTAGATCTGCCAGACGAAGGGCGCGCCGGCCCATTGCGCGCGCACGAACGAGTCCTCGCCGCGCACGAAGTTCAGGTCGCAGGCCCACAGCAGGTGGTCGTAGTCGCCTTGGCTGAGCCACGGCAGCGTGGTGCAGCGCAGCGTGGGCGGCGCGTGTGTCGGCGCGCTCGTGCCCGGCGTCAGCAGCAGCCATGTCGGCGCGTCGCCGAGTGCGCGGAGCCAGCGGTCCAGCGGGGCGCCGCGGTAGCAGAACAGGCTGACGACCCGTTCGCCGCGGGCGGGCGCCAGGCCGCGCGAGCGCAGCCAGGCGCGGCCGTCGAAGTGCCGGCGTGCGGCCATCAGCCCCGGCTCGCGCAGCAGGCCGCCGGTGCCGGGTCCGAAGCCGGGGTAGAAGAACCACTTGTCCAGGCCGCGCCCCGGACCGCCAAGCTGCGGCGAGCGCAGGCCGTGGCTGCGCTGCACGTAGGCCTCGGCGCTGAGGTATTCGAGGTTGATCCAAAGCGGCGGGCGCTCGCGCCGCGCCATGCGCGCGACGAACCCGGCCGGCGGGTCGCAGCCGAAGGCCTCGATGACCACGTCGCCGACGTCTGCCGCATCGGCGGCATCGTTCCACGGCAGCACGTGCACGCGGCTCGCGCTGTGCGGTGCCATCCAGCTCAGCGCCCGTGCATCGTCGACCCACAGCCGCACCGCTTCGCCGCGCCCGCCCAGGTCGGCGGCCAGTCGCCAGCACACGCCGATGTCGCCGTAGTTGTCGACGACACGGCAGAACAGGTCCCACAGCATCGCGGCGATTATCGAAGGCCGCAGAATCGGCACCGATGGACACGCCCGCCGCAAGCACCGACCCGCTGCGCGAGCGCCTGCTCGCCGAAGTCGCCGCGTTGCCGGGCCTGCCCGGCGTCTACCGCTACTTCGATGCGCGCGGCGAGGTGCTGTATGTCGGCAAGGCGCGCAACCTGAGGAAGCGCGTGTCCAGCTACTTCCACAAGGAGCACGGCGGCACGCGCATCGGCCACATGGTGACGCGCATCGCGCGGCTGGAAACGACGGTGGTGCGCACCGAGGCCGAGGCCTTGCTGCTCGAGAACAACCTGATCAAGACGTTGAACCCGAAGTTCAACATCCTGTTCCGCGACGACAAGAGCTACCCGTACCTGAAGATCACCGGCAGCGGCGAGGGCATCGCCGCGACGCAGGCCGCGCGCTTCCCGCGCGTGGCCTACTACCGCGGCAGCGTCGACCGCAAGCACCGCTACTTCGGCCCGTATCCCGGCGCCTGGGCGGTGAAGGAGACGATCCAGCTGATCCAGAAGGTGTTCCGGCTGCGCACCTGCGAGGACACGGTCTTCGCCAACCGCTCGCGCCCGTGCCTGCTGTACCAGATCCGCCGCTGCACGGGGCCGTGCGTCGGTCTCGTGTCGCAGGCCGACTATGCGGCCGACGTGCGCAATGCCGAGGCCTTCCTGCTCGGCGATGCGCAGCAGGTGATCGACCAGCTGCAGCAGCAGATGGCGGCCTGCGCCGAGGCGCTGGACTACGAAAAGGCGGCCGAATGCCGCGATCGCATCGGCGCGCTGTCGCGCGTGCTGCACCAGCAGGCGGTCGAGGCCAGCAGCCTGTCGGCCAGCGACCGCGACGCCGACATCCTGGCGGTGCGCGTGTCGGGCGGCCGCGCCTGCGTCAATCTGGCGATGGTGCGCGGCAGCCGCCACCTGGGCGACCGGGCCTCCTTCCCGGCGCATGTCGACGAAGCCACGGCGCTGGCGGCCGAGGACCAGGACGACGCGGCCGCCGCCGAGCCGGCGCGCAGCGCCGAGCAGCAGGTGCTGGAAGCCTTCATCGCGCAGCACTACCTGGGCCAGAGCGTGCCGCCGCTGCTGGTTCTGAGCCATGCCGCCGACGCCGCGCTCCTCCACGCGCTGGCGCAGCAGGCGGGGCAGATCAGTAGAGCGCCGT
>DAORHX010000473.1:0-3230 GCA_035438245.1 Rubrivivax sp. | reverse complement strand
GCCAGCATGCGCGGCTCGGCGTGCTGGCGATGGACTATCTGCCGCGGCATGTGCTGTGGAAAGCTCAGCTGCGCGCCGGCCAGGCCGAGCCGGCCACCGCGCGGGCCGTGGGCGAGACGCTGGTGCACATCCATGCCTACGCCGCGGCGCGCCCGGCGCTGGCCATCGACTTCGACAGCCAGGCGATCTTCTTCGACATCCGCCTCGAGCCCTATCTGCTGGCGACCGCCGACCAACATCCGGATCTGGCGCCGCAGTTGCGGGCGCTGGTGCAGACGACGACCGCGCAGGCGAAGACGCTGGTGCATGGCGACGTCAGTCCGAAGAACGTCCTCGTCGACGGCCATAGGCCGGTGTTGCTCGATGCCGAATGCGCGGTGTGGGGCGACCCGGCCTTCGACCTGGCGTTCTGCCTGAACCACCTGCTGCTGAAGTGCCTGTGGACGCCGGCGGCGGCCGCGGCCTTGCTGGCCTGCTTCGACGCATTGGCCGGCGCCTATCTGCAAGGCGTGGACTGGGAGGCGCCCGCCGCGCTGCAGGCTCGCGCGGCGCGGCTGCTGCCGGGGCTGCTGCTGGCCCGCGTGGACGGCAAGTCGCCGGTCGAATATCTGACCCACGACGCGCAGCGTCAGCGCGTGCGACGTGTCGGCAGGCAGCTTCTCGGCGTGCCGGTGGACACGCTGGCCGCTGTGGCTGCCGTCTGGCGCGAGGAGCTTCAGCGATGACATCGACACGCATCCGCGGCCTGCAGGCGCGCCGCGTCTGGGACAGCCGCGGCCGGCCGACGGTCGAAGCAGAGGTGCTGCTCGAGAACGGCTCGCTCGGCCGCGCGATCGTGCCGGCCGGCGCCTCCACCGGCACACGCGAGGCGCTCGAGCTGCGCGACGGCGGCAGCGCCTTCGGCGGCCTGGACGTGCAGCGTGCGATCGCGCATGTGCACGGCGAGATCGCGGCTGCGCTGATCGGCTGCGACGCGGCCGACCAGGCGGCGCTGGACCGGCTGCTGGTGGAACTGGACGGCACGCCCGCCAAGACGCGGCTCGGTGCCAATGCGACGCTGGCGGTGTCGATGGCCGCCGCCCATGCCGCGGCGGCATCGGCCGGCGTGCCGCTGTACCGCCATCTCGGCGGCGGCGACGCCGCGCTGCTGCCGATGCCGCAGATCCAGATCTTTGGCGGCGGCGCGCATGCCGGGCGGCGCGTCGACATCCAGGACCTCATGGTCGCCTGCCCGGGGGCGAACAGCTTCGCGCAGGCGCTGGAATGGACGGCCGAGGTCTATCGCGCGGCCGGGCAGCTGATGCAACGGCGCGGCGTGCTGCACGGCGTCGCCGACGAAGGCGGCTGGTGGCCCGACTTCGATACCAACGAACAGGCGCTGCAGGTGCTGCTGCAGGCCATCGAGGACGCCGGCTTCGTGCCGGGCGAACAGGTGGCGATCGCGCTGGACGTGGCAGCGTCGGAATTCGGCCGCGGCGGCCGCTACCGGCTCGGGCTGGAGCGGCGCGAGCTCGACGCCGACGCGTTGATCGAGCTGCTGCTGCGCTGGGTCGAGCGCTATCCGATCGCTTCGATCGAGGATCCGCTGGCCGAGGACGACCTGGACGGCTTCGTGCGTTTCACGCGCGCCGCGGGCCACCGGCTGCAGATCGTCGGCGACGATCTGCTGGTCTCGCACGCCGCGCTGGTGCGCCAGGCGGCGCGTGCCGGCGCGGCCAACGGCGTGCTGCTCAAGCCGAACCAGCGCGGCACGCTGACCGAGACGCTGCAGGCCTGGCGCGCGGCGCGGGCAGCGGGCTACGCCGGCATCGTGTCGGCGCGCTCGGGTGAGACCGAGGACACGACGATCGTGCACCTGGCCATCGGCTGGGGTGTCGGGCAGCTGAAGGTCGGCGCGTTCGCGCGCGGCGAGCGCATGGCCAAGTGGAACGAGGCGTTGCGCATCGAGCAGCGCCTCGGGGCGCGGGCGCGCTTTGCCGGCGCGTCGGTGTTCGGGCGGAACCCTCGCCCGATCTAGGTCGGATCCAGGGTGAACCGGCCCTGGCGCTGCACTAGCGTCGCGTCTTGTCGCGATGCAGCAACCGGCTCAGCAGGTCGTGTTCCTGGCGCGCGGCGGGGTGGCTGCGCATCACCATCAGCGCGGAGGTCAGGTACAGCCCGTTCAACAGCCGGCAGGCGCGGTCGGTGCTCATGCCGGGCCAGCGCGCGATGTCGCGCAGCGAGGCCGTGTCGCGGCGCAGCCGCTCCACCCCCTCCTCCCCCCTCCCTTTCCCTAACATCCTCCCCTCCCTCGACAGCGTGACGCGATAGGCGGCGTTGCCGGCGATCTCGGCGAGGAGTTCGCTGCGCGGGCCGTTCAGCGCGATGTTCCACAGCAGCGGCTTCAGCGGGCGGTAGTGCTCCATGCGGCCGACGCGCTCGTGCATCCAATGCCCTGGCGGGCGCAGCCCCGGTGCGTCGCAGGACAGCACGGTCATCGACGCCAGGCCGTCGGCCGAAGCCAGCGCCACGTCGCGCGGCGAGTGATAGGCCAGCTCGGCCGGGAACACGGTGACCGGCCAGACCAGCTCTTCGTACTGCAGGCAGATCAGTGCCGCCTGGCGGTGGCGCATGCACGCGGCCAAGGTCTCCAGCACGTCGCTGTTCTCGCGCCGCGCCTCCAGATGCCGCAGGTCGGACAGCAGCGTGGTCGGCAGCAGGGTGTTCTCGCCGAGCTGCGCAAACACGCTCGAGCCGCGACCGACGCGCATGCGCTCGTAGGCGCTGATGCGCCAGAGCGTGGAGTCTTCGAAGTCACGCATGGTCAGGTAATTCGGACTCGGCGGACGGAACGTGCATTCTGCCCGACCCATGTGACATTGGGGAAACAACTGCGTGAGCAGCTGTTTCCTGCCGCCAGCCGCTGGGGGTCGTTCCGGTCCATTGCCGGAAGGCACGTGCGAAGCTCTTGTCGCTGTCGAAGCCCAGCTGGTGCGCGATCTGCTTGACCGGCTGCTTCGTCCGGCGCAGCAGCTCCTGCGCCTGGCTGCAGCGCAATTCGTCCTTCAGCGCTTGCACCGAGGCACCTTCGCGGTGCAGATGGCGGTGCAGCGTGCGCAGCGAGACGTTCAGCGCACGCGCCAGCGCATCGGCCGACAGCGAAGCCGCCGCCGGTGCCCGCAGCAGATCGCGCACGCGCTGCACCAGCAGCCGGTCGCGCCGGTACTGCAGCACCGTCAGCGGCAGCGCGT
>DAORHX010000472.1:0-3239 GCA_035438245.1 Rubrivivax sp. | reverse complement strand
TTCTCGCTCCACGAGGTCGAGCGCTCGCTGCGGGGCGCGTCGCGCCACGCGCGGTGCGGATACAGCAGCCACAGCAGAGCCAGCGGCAGCAGCCAAGCCCAGGCGGGCAACGCCCCGGCCACGCCACTGGCCAGCAGTGAAGCCGGGAAGCCACCTGCCAGGACCACTGCGCGCAGCCGGCTGCGCGCACGCAGGCCCAGACCCAGGCCGACCGCGCCGCCGGCCAGCAGGCCCAGCCACGGCGGCGCTCCCACCGCGTCCAGCGCATGGAATATCAGCCAGCCGAGCAACCAGCCGAACAGCGCCGGCAGCGGCCAGGGCAACCACAGCGATGCAACGAGTAGAGGCGAACGGCCGGGTATCACCGCGCGAGTGTCGCGGACCGTTCCCCACCTGGGCCTCGGAAAAGCAGTTGCTTCGGACCGCTACTGCCACTTGACGATCAGGCGGCGCCACTCCACTCCTTGCGCTACTTCGCACAAGCACCAGTGCTCTCTGTCGGCGAGCGGCAAGGCAAGGTCTCGCTGGCTGTGTGGCGTGCCAAGAATTTGGCGCAGAGAACTGGCTTCGGCTCGTCAGGGCGGGAAAACTCGTTCAATTTGATGAGCTTGCGCCGACGGCTCATCGCTAGCCTTCAGCCTCCCGTCAACCCTACGAAAAAGGTTCGCATGAAGAACAGACCACGAGACGTCGCCGTCTCTTTCCATCCGCACGGCCGCTGGATGGTGCTCACCGCACTGGCCGCCGCCGTGGCCGCGGCGGTGTCCGGCTGCGGCAGCGACGGCGACGGTGGCAGCACGACGCCGACACCGACGCCGACGACGATCGCAGGCACGGTGGCCGTCGGCGCCGCGGTGCCGGGCGCGACCATCACCATCAAGGACGCCGATGCCGCCACCGCCGACCTGACGGCCAGCGCCGGCGCCAATGGCGAGTACTCGATCGACGTCTCCGCGCTGAAGGCACCGCTGCTGCTCAGCGCCAGCGGCACGCTGAACGGCGAGCCCGTCAGCGTGGTCGCCGTCGTGCCCACGCTCGCCGGCAACGACGCCAACACTGCCAACGTGACCTCGCTGACCAACGCGGTGGCCGCGCTGATCGCCCCCGGCGGTGACCTCAACGCACTGGCCACGCCCACCGCCATTGCAGCGGTCAATGCGCAGACGGTGGTCGACGCCAGCACGCTGGTGGTCAACACGCTGAAGTCCAACCCCGCGTTCGCCGACCTGCTGGGCGCCAACTTCGACCCGTTGAAGACGGCCTTCACCGCGAACGGCAGCGGCATCGACTCGGTGCTCGACCAAGTCCAGGTGCAGGTGGGCAGCAGCGGTGTGAGCATCGCCAACTTGACCGCGCCGGTCAGCGACAGCGGCGCCCCGCCCGAGCCGGTGCAGTTGACGCAGGCGCAGGTGGCCACGCCCACCCAGGCACCGAGCTTGCCGGCCAGCGAGCCGGCGTCCAACCTGCCGAGCGTCGCCGACATGACGGCCATCGCGAAGAAGTTCGAATCCTGCCTGGCGCTGCCGCTCGAGCAGCGCGTGACGATGGACGCCAACAAGGAGGTCACCGCCGTTCCTGCGGCGGCCTGCAACTTCGGGGTCGGCGACTGGAAATCCGACGGCGGCGGCTGGGTCGAGCGCATGGGCATGAACACCTTCCGCTATGCGGCCAACACCGGCATGAGGGTCGGCCAGCCGACCGTCGCCACCGTGCTGGCACCACCCAACGACAGCGGCACCACCTTCCAGCACCCTTACTGCAACACGCAGACCTGCGTGATCATGTACGTGCCGATGACCACCGCGTCGGGCAAGGCCAGCGGCGGCTTCTTCACGCTGGCCAAGGTGAACGGTGCCTGGGCATTCGTCGGCAACCAGCTGCCTTACGCGATGGGCGTCGAGCAGCGGCTGAACCGCCTCGTGGCCGTCAACACCGCGTTGGCCGAGGCCAACCCGTCGGACTACTTCCTGCAGGACCGCATCGAATCGACGATCCGCCTGACCTTCAACCCCGACGCCAGCATGACGGATACCGCCAACGTGCGCGCGGTGGTCTGGAAGGGACCGGGCCTGCCGGCCGCCGGCGTGGTGACGCACCGCTCGCAGCGCTGCGGCACCGACGACCGCTTCCCGATCACCAACCAGGACGGGGTGCTCACCGTCAACAACTCGTCGTCGATCCAGTGGTGGAACAACGGCGGCGGAACCGATTTCAAGATCGACGCCGCCAAGGTCGACGGCACGGCGCTGACGATGGCGGCGCCGACGTCGAACTGGGCGGGGACCGCCTCGCCATTGAATCAGGACTATCGGGCCACGCCCTTCACCGGGACGATTCCGGCTTGGTCGATGTACACCGCCGAGATCTACTACTTCAGCAACACCGGCACGACGCCCGACGAGGTGATCAAGGTTCGCAACAGCACGGCGTACGAGCGCGCATCGGCCGGCGCCGCGAAGAACTGGCCGGCGCTGGCCCAGACGACGATCGACGCCTACCTGAAGCCCACCGGCACGCATGCCGGATCGCTGACGACCCTGGCGCACACGATCGACTGGAGCAATCCGTCCGACGGCTACGTCAACTTCGGCTACCTGGTCTCGCAGAACCGCATCACGGCGACCAACTCGCAGAACGAGACATCGTCCACCTACTGGAAGCGCGGCAACATGCTCTTCCGCATCGGCGCGGCGGGTGACACCACCGCACTGGGCTACGAGTGGGCGCCGAACCGCTCCGGTGTTGGACTGTCGGCGGTCACGCCGGCTGGCAGTTCCTCCACCGTGGCAAACTCAGGCAACAGCCCGAACCCGCGCTGCACCGGCGATGAAGTGCTGCCGCTGGACGGCCACGCCAGCCGCTCGTCGTACCGCGAGCTCGGGCTGCAGGTACGCGACAGCAACCGCAAGCTCAGCCAGCTGATCCACTTCTGGAGGAACTGAGCCACCGCACTGCGCGGACCGGCGGCGCCCCACGGGGCGCCGTTTTTCATGGGGCGGCCGCGCGCCCGGTGCTTTCTGCGCGGCTCGACAAGGAGCCTCGTTGGCCCGCGCTCCTTCAGCGCAGCGCCAGGATGCGCGTGTGGTCCGGCCGCACCTTGACCTGTGCGCTGGCCAGCGCGGCACGCACCGCGAAGCGCGCCTCCACCGTATCGCGCAAGGCCGGTGCGCCCAGCGCCATGCCGCTGGGCGCCACCAGGCTGGCGACCCACGGCAGGTTGGCGCGGCGGCCGCGCGCGA
>DAORHX010000471.1:0-3240 GCA_035438245.1 Rubrivivax sp. | reverse complement strand
GCTGCTGAACATCGACGAGGTGATCCGCATCATCCGCAACGCCGACGAGCCGAAGCCGGCGCTGATCGAGCGCTTCCAGCTCAGCGACCGGCAGGCCGAGGACATCCTGGAGATCCGGCTGCGCCAGCTGGCGCGGCTGGAGGCGATCAAGATCGAACAGGAGCTGAAGAACCTGCGCGACGAGCAGGGCAGGCTGGAGGAGATCCTCGGCAGCGCCGCGGCGCTGAAGCGCACGCTGGTCAAGGAGATCGAGGCCGACGCCAAGGCGCACGGCGACGAGCGACGCACGCTGGTGCAGGAAGAAAAGCGCGCGGTGGCCGAGATCCGCATCGTCGACGAGCCGGTGACGGTGGTCGTCAGCCTGAAGGGCTGGGTGCGCGCGCTGAAGGGCCACGAGGTCGACGTGGCGACGCTGGCCTTCAAGGCCGGCGACGCCCTGTACGGCAGCTTCGCCTGCCGCAGTGTCGACCCGCTGCTGGTCTTCGGCAGCGCCGCCGGTGGCGGCGCGCGTGTCTACAGCGTCGCGGTGGCCTCGCTGCCCGGCGGGCGCGGCGACGGCCAGCCGATCACCTCGCTGATCGACCTGGAATCGGGCACGCAGGCGGCGCACTACTTCGCCGGCATGCCGGACACGCTGCTGCTGCTGGCGAACACCGGCGGTTTCGGCCTGCTGGCGAAGGTGGGCGACATGCTGGCGCGCAATCGCGGCGGCAAGAGCTTCCTCAGCATCGACGATGGGCAGCAGCTGCTGCCGCCGGCGGTGGTGCTGCCCGGCCATACACAGGTCGCCTGCCTGGCCCTGAGCGCACGGCTGCTGGTGTTCGCGCTGGACGAGCTGAAGCATCAGCCGAACGGCGGCCGTGGCTTGACCCTGATGGACGTGGACACGAAGGACCCGCTGGTGTCGGTGGCCAGCTTCGGCGAGCAGCTGCTGCTGCTCGGCCAGGGCCGTGGCGCCAAACCGCGGGAAGAGGTGCTGCGCGGCGCGGCGCTGGCCGAGCATGCCGGGCGGCGTGCGCGCAAGGGACGCAAGGCGGGAGGTTTCGTCAAGCTGATGCGCGTGGCGGCGGCATGAACGTCGGTTGCCGCCAACAACACCCCTGTGCGGGTCGGACGCGGGGATGTTGCCGATTCACAAGCCCGGTCGCGCATGGTTAGATGACGGTCGAGTCGTAGCAGACAGGGCATACCGCGCCGCTTGCTGGTCGAGGCACGGGATGTCGCTCAGGAGACAACAGCGTGCAGCCCACCAACACCGCGGATCCCGCCTACTTCCACAAGGTGGTCGATTGCCAATGGGCGTGCCCCGCGCACACCCCCGTGCCCGAGTACATCCGGCTGATCGCGCAGGGCCGCTACGGCGACGCCTACATGGTCAACTGGGTGAGCAACGTCTTCCCCGGCATCCTCGGCCGCACCTGCGACCGGCCCTGCGAACCCGCCTGCCGGCGCGGCCGTGTCGAGGAGGAGAACACGCCCAAGCCGGAGCCGGTCGCCATCTGCCGCCTGAAGCGCGTGGCCGCCGACCACAAGGGCGACGTGCGCGCGCGCATGCCGCAAGCCGCGCCGCGCAACGGCAAGCGCGTGGCCTGCATCGGTGCCGGGCCGGCGTCGCTGACGGTGGCGCGTGACCTGGCGCCGCAGGGCTACCACGTCACCGTGTTCGACGCCGAGGCCAAGGCCGGCGGCTTCATGTGGACGCAGATCCCGCGCTTTCGCCTGCCGGAGAGCGTGATCGACGAGGAGACCGGCTACATCACCGGCATGCCGCACGTGCAGTTCGTCGCCGGCCGGCGCATCGAGTCGATGAAGGCGCTGCTGGCCGAGGACTACGACGCGGTCTTCGTCGGCTGCGGCGCGCCGCGCGGGCGCGACCTCGACATCCCCGGCCGCAAGGAGGCCGCCGATGCCATCCACATCGGCATCGACTGGCTGGCCTCGGTGTCTTTCGGCCACGTCAAGAGCGTCAAGCCGCGGGTCATCGTGCTCGGCGGCGGCAACACCGCGATGGACTGCTGCCGTTCGGCGCGGCGCCTCGGCTCCAGCGACGTCAAGGTGATCGTGCGCAGCGGCTTCGACGAGATGAAGGCGTCCCCCTGGGAGAAGGAGGATGCGATGCACGAGGGCATCCCGATCATCAACAACCACGTGCCCAAGGCCTTCGTGCACCAGGACGGCAAGCTGGTGGGCATGCGCTTCGAGGTGGTCGAGGCGGTGTACGACGCCAAGGGCCGGCGCACGCTGCAGCCCACCGGCCAGCCCGACGTGGTCTTCGACTGCGACGAGGTGCTGGTGGCGGTGGGCCAGGAGAACGCCTTCCCGTGGATCGAGCGCGATGCCGGCATCGAGTTCGACAAGTGGGGCCTGCCGGTGCTGGACGACAAGACGCTGCAGTCGACGCGCGCCGAGGTCTTCTTCGGCGGCGACGCCGCCTTCGGCCCGAAGAACATCATCACCGCGGTGGCGCACGGCCACGAAGCGGCGGTGTCGATCGACCGCTTGCTGCAGGGCGAGGACGTGGGCGAGCGCCCGCCGCCGCAGACCACGCTGGTGTCGCAGAAGATGGGCATCCACGAGTGGAGCTACGACAACGCGGTGTCCAACGACCAGCGCTTCAAGGTGCCGTGGGCCAAGGCCGAGGCCGCGCTGGCCAGCATCAAGGTCGAGGTCGAACTCGGCTTCGACGCCGCCACCGCCTGGCGCGAGACGCAGCGCTGCCTGAACTGCGACGTGCAGACCAGCTTCACGCAGAAGCTGTGCATCGAGTGCGATGCCTGCGTCGACATCTGCCCCACCGACTGCATCACCTTCACTGGCCCCGGCAGCGAAGCCGAGCTGCGCACGCGGCTGAAGGCGCCGTCGACCAACCTGGCGCAGGCGCTGTACGTCAGCAGCGAACTGAAGACCGGCCGTGTGCTGGTCAAGGACGAGGACGTGTGCCTGCACTGCGGGCTGTGCGCCGAACGCTGCCCGACCGGCGCCTGGGACATGCAGAAGTTCCTGCTGCAGATGACGCATGCGGGCCCGGCCTGCCGCGACGAAGAAACCGTGATCGAGGTGATCGCATGAAGCCCATCCAGGCGGTCAACGACTTCGTCGTCAAGTTCGCCAACGTCAACGGCTCGGGTTCGGCATCGGCCAACGAGCTGTTCGCCAAGGCCATCATCCGCATGGGCGTGCCGGTCAGCCCGCGCAACATCTTCCCCAGCAACATCCAGGGCCTGCCCACCTGGTACGAGG
>DAORHX010000470.1:0-3247 GCA_035438245.1 Rubrivivax sp. | reverse complement strand
GCTGGCACAACAGGACGCGGTGGCGCTGAACCCGGCCTCGCTGGCCAAGCTGCCGACGACGCTGGCGGCGCTCGAGCTGCTCGGCCCGAGCTGGACCTGGAGCACGCCGGTCTGGCTGCACGGCAGCGTCGCCGACGGTGTGCTCGACGGCTCGCTGGTCATCAAGGGCAGCGGCGACCCGAAGCTGGTGCTCGAACGCGTCTGGCTGCTGCTGCGCCGCGTGCAACTGCTCGGCGTGCGCGACATCCGCGGCGACATCGTGCTCGACCGCAGCGCCTTCGCGCCGCCGCAGGGTGCCGCCGCCGACTTCGACGGCGATCCGACGCGGCCGTACAACGTGCAGCCCGACGCGCTGCTGCTGAACTTCAAGGCCGTGACCTACAGCTTCGTTCCCGACCCCGGCCGGGGCGTGGCGCTGGTGCTGGCCGACCCGCCGCTGGCCGGCACGCAGGTGCAGCGCACGGTGCCGCTGGCGGCCGTGGCCTGCGACGACTGGCGCGGCGCGCTGAAGGCCGATTTCAGCGACGCGCGGCGCGTGCGCTTCGGCGGCGTCTATCCGGCGGCCTGCGGCGAGCTGCATTGGCCGGTGGCCGACGCCGACCCGGCCAGCTACAACGCGCGGCTGATCGAGGCGCTGTGGCGCGACATGGGTGGCAAGCTCGCCGGGCGCGTCGTCGACGGCAGCGCGCCGGCCGGCGTCAAGCCCAGCTTCGAGCTGAAGTCGCCGCCGCTGGCCGATGTCGTGCGCGACATCAACAAGTTCAGCAACAACGTCATGGCGCAGCAGCTGTTCCTGACGCTGGCGCTGCAGCGCCAGCCGTCGCAGGCGGCGACGCCGGAGGGCGCGCGCGCGGCGCTGCACGACTGGCTGGCCGCGCGTGTCGGCGAGTTGCCGCCGGGCCTGCTGCTGGACAACGGTTCGGGCCTGTCGCGCGACGCGCGGCTGTCCGCGGCGCTGCTGGCGCGGCTGCTGCAGCAGGGTTTCGCCGGCCCGGTGATGCCCGAGCTGATCAGCTCGCTGCCGTTGAACGGGCACGACGGCACGCTGCGCCGCTCGCGCGCAACGCCGGGGCGCGCGCATCTGAAGACCGGCTCGCTGCGCGACGTCGCCGGCATCGCCGGCTACGTGCTGTCCGACAGCGGTCGCCGCTACGTGCTGGTGGCGATCATCAACCACGCCAACGCCAACGCCGCGCGACCCGCGCTCGACGCGCTGGTGCAATGGAGCCTGCGCGACGCCCCGGCGCGCTGACGCGGCGTGGACCTCGTGTCGCTACCGGACGACTGGCTCGGCTACCTGGCCGCGGCGCTGACCACGCTGTCGTTCGTGCCGCAGGCGCTGCTGACGCTGCGCACGCGCGACGTGCGCGGCGTCTCCGCCGGCATGTATTCGCTGTTCACGCTCGGCATCGCGATGTGGCTCGGCTACGGCTGGCGACTGGGCAGCTGGCCGATCATCATCGCCAACGCGGTGACGCTGGCGCTGTCGGCGACGATCCTGCTGACCAAGCTGGTGGTCGAGTGGCGCTCGCGCGCCCAAGGCGCGCGCCGCTGAAGCGACCGGTCAACCGCAGCCGAACGGGTTGTCGTTGGCGCGCGTGCGCGCGAAGCTGCCAAGCCGCGCATGCGCCTGCCAGCCGATCCACAGGTCGGTGGCCCACAGCCAGGTATTCGGGTTGCCGTTGACCACGAGGTCGGCAGCGACGTTGAGGCAGTTGGGCGCGGCAACCGTGCACACCCCCTGGATGACGTTGACCAGTCCGTAGCCGGCAGGGTTGTTGACCGCGGCGTTGAGCATCGCATCCAGTTCCACCAGCCCCCAGCGCGAACCGTCGTTCGGGATGTTGGTGCGCAGCGCGGTGTTGAAGGCCGTGCTGAACTGGTTCAGCACGCCCAGCACGTTGGCATTGGGCCGCAACACGGCCTCCTGCCGCGCGTACGGTGTCAGGCTCATCACCGGAATGGTCGAGACGATGACCGCCGGCCCCTTGCCGTCGGTCAGCGCGGTGATGGCCCGGCCGAGCCGCGCGCCGCGCGCGCTGAGCTCGTTGGTGACCGCCGTGGCGGTGCCCGGCGTCGGGTCGGCGAGATAGACGTTCTGGTACAGGTCGATGACATCGTTGGCACCGACCAGCACCGACATCAGGTCGTTGCAGTCGAAACCGCCGCGCGCGGCGCGCGCCTCGGCCACTTGCGCCTCGAAGTCGGCCGCCTTGGCGCCCGGCTTGGCGTAGGTGTAGGCATTCACCGTCAGGTTGGTCGGATTGCATTCGGCGAAGACGAAGCCGAAGTTCGCGCCGAGCCACTGCGTCCACAGCAACGACGGCTGGGTCGAGGTGTTGGCCGCGCAGTCGACGCTGACCCCGTCGCTGGCCACCGCGTTGACGGTGTACTTGCGGCCCAGCGGCACTTCCTTCGTCAGCACGCTCATCTCGTCGCCGAACGCGATGTAGCGCGTCGGCTCGAACGGCTCGATCTGCTCGGTGCCGCCGCCACACGCCGCCAGCAGCCCCAACACGCCGGCGGCCACGCCGCCGCTGGCGGCGCGCCGCATCCACTTGCCCATCGAAACCATCGTCACTCCAGAGTTTTGCATCGCTTGCGCGGTGGCCGTGTCATGCGGCCGCGGCGCGCGTCAGGCGGTCGCGCACGCCTTCCCAGTCGGCGCCGTCGGGCGGTTGCTCCACCCAGATCAGCCTGGCGCCCCGCGCATCGAACTCGCGCAGCGCGGCGAACAGCTCGTGCGCCGCCGCGGCAGGGTCGTCCGGCATGCGCCGCTGCTCGACGCCGCGCCCCACCGGCAGCCGGGCGCGTGAATATACCGCCAGCCCCAGCTTGGACGCGTCCGGGCCCAGAAGTTCCAGCGCGTCGCGCAACTGCTGCGGGCTCATCAGCCGCAGCTTGGCCGCCGGCGCGTAGTGCGAGCGCAGGCTGCCGCTGACCTGCGGCGACTGCGCATCACGCTCGCCCAGGCGCGCGCCGAGCGCCGCCTCGATGCGTGCGCGCGACAACAGCCCCGGGCGCAGCAGCGCCGGTTGCGCCGCCGAGCAGTCGACGATCGCCGATTCGATGCCGCCCGGGCATTCGCCGCCATCCAGCACCTTCAGCTCGGGGCCGAACTCCTGCATCACATGGGCCGCGCAGGTGGCGCTGACGCGCCCGAAGCGGTTGGCGCTGGGCGCCGCGACGCCGGGCACGCCCAGGCGCCGCGCCTCGTGCAGCAGCGCCTGGGCGAGCGGGTGCGCCG
>DAORHX010000469.1:0-3247 GCA_035438245.1 Rubrivivax sp. | reverse complement strand
CCCGCGAGGGCCTGAACATCGAGGCCTTCTACACCTACGACTGGGAGCGCAGCACGATCCCGCCCTGCGGCACGATCGCCGGGCTGATCGACTCGCAGGCCAACCGCGGCTGCTTCGGCGCCAACATCGCGGCCCCGCTGCCCGACCGCGCGCAGTACCTGCTGGGCCTGTACGCGCCGGTGAATCCGCCGATCGACGCCAAGAAGAGCGGCCAGTGGGGCATCGCGGCGCGCTACTTCGTCGAGGCGCTGAACACCGAGTTCGGCGTGTACTACACGCGCTTCAACTCGACGCTGCCGTCGGTCAACATCATCCCGAAGGATCCGAACAGCCACCCGATCGTCGGCGTCGCGATCCAGAACGAGTACGTCAACACCGTGCAGGCCGCCGCGATCAGCGCCACCACCGGCTTCAGCAACGTCGCGCTGTCGGCCGAACTGAGCACCTTTTTCGGCCTGCCGGTGCAGCGCAACTTCCCGACATTGATCCAGGGTGCGCTCGGCCAGGGCGGGCCCTACGCGGCGGCGGCGGCGATGCCGGTCGGCGCGAGCTACGCCGGCCAGATCGAGGTCAACCGCACGCAGCTGCTGCTCGGCGGGCGCTTCAACCTGCAGCCCACCCTCGGCCTGGCCGACGCGCAGCTGACCGCGGAAGTCGCCATGCAATGGGCGCCGGACCTGCCCGGCACCGACGTCGAGCGCATCGGCCGCAACCCGAACTTCGGCATCGGCGCGTACCCCGGCGCCGCTTGCCCGCAGCGCAACTCCTGCGAGGTGCAGGGCTTCGCCACCTCGTTCAACTGGGGCTACCGGCTGGCGGCGCAGTTCTCGCTGCCGCGGCCGACCACCGGGCTCGACCTGATCCCGGTCTTCCTGTGGTCGCAGGACGTCAAGGGCTACGCGGTCGACGGCACGATGGTCGAAGGCCGCCACGTCGGCGGCGTGCTGCTGCGCGCGATCTACCAGTCGTTCCTGTTCGCCGAGATCGGCGCGACCTTCATCCGCAACGACACGCCGTACGACGGCATCCGCGACCGCAGCGCCTACACGATCGGCATGGGCGTTCGTTTCTGACACTTGAGGAGAGCTGTCTTGAGCAAGACCATTCCGCCGCTGGACCTGATGTTCCTGCTGACCGAAACCGCCGACAGCCCCAAGCACGTCAGCGCGCTGATGACCTTCGAGCCGCCACCTCCCGGCGCGCGCACGCCCGTCGCCGAGTTGGTGCGCGCCTGCCGCGCCGCCACGCCGGTGGCGCCCTTCACCTACGTGAGCGACTTCGCGTTGACCGGCGCACCGCGCTGGAAGGTGGCCGCGAAGGTCGACCTGGTGCGCCACGTGCACCACCTCGCGCTGCCCGCCGGCGCGGACGACGACGCGCTGCTCGAGCTGGTGCAGCGGCTGCACGAGACGACGATGGACCGCAGCCGGCCGGGCTTCGAGATGTTCTTCATCGAAGGGCTGGCCGGCGGCGGCTTCGCGGTCTTCGTCAGGCTGCACCACGCCATCGTCGACGGTGCGTCGGCGATGTCGTTGCTGCTGGGCAGCATGAACGACGCTGCCGCGACGAAGCGCATCCAGCCCTTCTTCGCGGTGGAGCTGAGCGCCCCGCGCGCGCGGCCACCGAAGGGGCTGCTCGACCGGGTGACGGCGCTGCAGAAGACCGCGCGCACGCAGGCCACGGCGCTGGCCGGCCTGTCCTTCGGCCTGGTGAAGAAGCGCCTGGGCCGCCTGCTCGGCAACGGCCAGGCCGGCAGCGAGCCCTTCCGCGCGCCGCGCACGCCGCTCAACGACAAGCTGCGCACGCCGCGTTCGATCGCCACGCTGTCGCTGCCGCTGGCCGAGATGAAAGCGGCGGGCAAGGCCTTCGGCGGCACCTTGAACGACGTGGCGGTGACCATCGTCGACGCCGGGACGCAGCGCTACCTGGCCGGCATCGGCCAAGCCTCGGCCAAGCCGCTGGTGGTGATGTGCCCGATCTCGCTGCGCGAGCCGGGCGACAAGGAGGTGACCACCAAGGTCACGGCGATGTTCGTGCCGCTGGGCGCGCCGAAGCTGGCGGTGGCCGAGCGCATGCGCGCGACGATCGCCAACGCCGCCGCCGCCAAGGCCGAACTGGGCCGCATGTCCAAGGACACGGCGATGCTCTACGCCATCACCGCTTTCGGGCTGGCCGAGGCCGAGGCCGAGCTGTCGCATCGCGCGCCGGCACCGACGCAACCGCTGGCGAGCTTCGTGCTGTCCAACGTGCCCGGCAGCGCGACGCCGCTGTACCTGAGCGGCGCGCGCATGAGCGGCATGTATCCGATCTCGTCGATCGCCGCCGGCATGGGCCTGAACGTGACGCTGGCCTCGTACGCAGGATCGATGGACTTCGGCTTCGTCGGCAACGGCGTGGCGCTGCCG
Source organism: Rubrivivax sp. (assembly GCA_035438245.1). Lineage (GTDB taxonomy): Bacteria > Pseudomonadota > Gammaproteobacteria > Burkholderiales > Burkholderiaceae_C > Rubrivivax. The sequence goes on along the minus strand of DAORHX010000469.1, from coordinate 842 downwards.
CACCTGCCCGAACTGGCACGGCACACGCGCGAGGCCTTCGACGAACTGAAGGCCGCCGCTGCCATACTGGCGCCGCCGCCCGAGCCCAAGGCGGCCGACAAGCCGGCGCGCAAGGTGCCCAAGAAGGCGGCGCGGACAGCGCGCCGTTGAGCGCAGCAACCCAGGAGACGCAGAACATGCCCCGCAAGCCAAGCCAGGCGAAAACCACCCCGCAGCCCGCCTTCAACCCGGCGGCGTCGATGTTCGACGTGGCGCAGCAGCTGCGCCGCTGGACCGACAACGTGCTCGGCATCGCCGGCAGCGCTGGCGATCTGTCGCTGAACCTGGCCAAGGCCCGCGCCAGCGAGCCGCGCCAGCAGCAGCAACTCGAAAGGGCCGGCTCGCTGCTGCGCCAGGCGCGCGAGGCCGCGGGCCTGAGCCTGCGTGAGCTGAGCGAGGCGGTGGCCATCGCTGACCCGCGCTCGCTGGAGCAGGCCGAGGTCGGCAAGGCGGCGTTGCCGATGGAAGTCATCCTGCGCCTGGCCAGCGTGCTGGGCCGGCGCGACCCGGTGCCGTTCGCGATGAAGCTCGCGCGAACCTACAACCCGCAGCTGTGGAAGGCGCTGGATGCGCTGGGCATCGGCAGCCTGGTGGCGCTGGCCGGGCGCGAGCGCGAGCTGGCCAACCTGTACCGCGCCAACGACGATGCGCGCCGCCTGAGCGATGCCGACTTCGCCGAGGTGCTGGCCTTCACCAAGACCGCCTTCGACATGACGGTGAAGTTCCGCGTCGGCGAGCCGCGTGCGGCGCGGCGCGCCAAGGCGGCTTCGCCATGAACGCCACCAAGCGGGCGGCGGCGGCGC
>DAORHX010000468.1:0-3255 GCA_035438245.1 Rubrivivax sp. | reverse complement strand
GTCGGGTTGGCCTGCAGCGGCTCGAGCACGCCGCCGATGCCGACGCCGCCCGACAGGTGCACGTTCTTGCCGATCTGCGCGCAACTGCCCACCGTGGCCCAGGTGTCGACCATCGTGCCTTCGTCGACGTAGGCGCCGATGTTCACGTAGGACGGCATCAGCACGACGTTCTTCGCGATGAAGCTGCCGCGCCGCGCCACCGCCGGCGGCACCACGCGCACCCCGGTGGCGCGCATCTCGTGCTCGTCGAGCTGCGCGAACTTGGTCGGCACCTTGTCGAAGAAGCCCAGCTCGCCGGCGCGCATCGGCTTGTTGTCGTTCAGGCGGAAGCTCAGCAGCACCGCCTTCTTCACCCACTGGTTGACGGTCCACTGGCCGACACCCTGGCGTTCGGCGACGCGGATGCGCCCGGCATTCAGGTCGGCGATGACCTCATCGACGGCCGAGCGCACGTCGGGGGCCGAAGCGGCGGTGATCTGCGCTCGCCCTTCCCAGGCGAGGTCGATCAGGTCCTGATACTTGTGTGTCATGGGCGTTCGCGGTAGGAGAGGGTGAAGGCACGGATGCGGCGCGCCGCCTCGACGCATTCGTCGGTGGACGCGACCAGGGCCATGCGGATGCGTCCCGCCCCCGGATTGCTGCCGTGGGCCTCGCGTGCCAGCAGGCTGCCGGGCAGGACGGTCACATTGTATTGAGCCAGCAGTTGCATCGCGAAGCCGACGTCGTCGCCCCCCGGTACCGCGGCCCACAAGTAAAAGCCCGCGTCGGGAAGGCGTACCTCCAGCACATCGGCCAGAAGCGGCATGACCTGAGCGAACTTGCTGCGGTAGAAGTCGCGGTTCTCGCGCACATGGGTCTCGTCGGACCAGGCGGCGAGGCTGGCGCGCTGCACCAGCGGGCTCATCGCGCTGCCGTGGTAGGTGCGGTACAGCAGGAAGGCCTTGAGCAGCCGCGCGTCGCCGGCGACGAAGCCCGCACGCAGCCCCGGTACGTTCGAGCGCTTGGACAGGCTGGTGAAGGCCACCAGGTGGCGGAAGTCGTCGCGGCCGAGTGCCTTGGCCGCCTGCAGCGAGCCGAGCGGCGGCTCGTCTCGGAAGTAGATCTCCGAGTAGCACTCGTCGCTGGCGATGACGAAGCCGTGACGGTCGCTCAGTTCGAACAACGATGCCCACTCGGACAGCGGCATCACCGCGCCGGTCGGGTTGCCCGGCGAACAGACGTACAGCAGCTGCGTGCGCGACCAGGTGGGCGCGTCGATCTGCGACCAGTCGGCGGCGAAGTTGCGCGCCGGGTCGCTGTTGGCGAAGGCCGTGCGCGCGCCGCCGAGCAGCGCCGCGCCTTCGTAGATCTGATAGAACGGGTTCGGGCAGACGACGGTGGCGTCGGGCTGGTTCGGGTCGAGCACCACCTGCGCGAACGAGAACAGGGCTTCGCGCGAACCGTTGACCGGCAAGGTCTGCGTCATCGGGTCGACGGCGACACCGTAGCGCCGCTGCAGCCAGCCGGCGAAGGCCTCGCGCAGGCCCGGCTCGCCGGCGGTGGCCGGGTACGACGACAAGCCCGGCATGGCCTGCCGCAGCGCCTGCTCGACCAGCGCTGGCGCGGCATGGCGCGGCTCGCCGATGCCCAGGCTGATCGGCCGGTGCGCCGGCGACGGCACGATGGCGGCGCTGAGCTGCCTCAGGCGTTCGAATGGATAGGGGTGCAGCTTCGCCAGCAACGGGTTCATCGCGCGGATTATCCGGGCTTCAGTGGCGCGCCCGCAGGTCGTGGATCAGCACCGTGCAGACGATGCCGGCGCGGCCGTTCTCGGCCCACTGCACCTCGCCGCCGAGCAGCTTGACGCGCTTGCGTACGCCCCCGAGCCCCAGGCCATGCGACCAGGACTGCGGGTCGCGGCCGATGCCGTCGTCGGCCAGCGACAGGCGCAGCCGCCCGGCCTGCAGCGACGCGGCCACCTCCAGGTGCGTCGCGCAGGAGTGCTGGATCGCGTTGCTGACCAGCTCGCGCAGCACGCGCGTCAGCGCCGACCATTGCACGACGCCGAGCACGATGTCGCGGTCGTACGCGAAGGTCCAGCTCAGCTCGATCTGCGCGGCGCCGAGCCGCTGCGCGATGTCGGTCTTCCACTCGGCGGTGGCATGCGACAGCCGTTGGTCGCTGCTGGCCAGGCCGCGTGTCAGCGTCTTCAGGTCCTTCAGCGTGTGCCGGATGTAGTCCTCCATCTCCGGCGTCTGCGCCTTGTACATCAGCGTCAGCAGCCGTGCGCCGATGTCGTCGTGCAGGTCGGCAGCGATGCGCGCGCGCTCCTCGCTGCGGCCGCGTTCGACGGCCTTGTCGTAGGCCACCGCGCGTCGCAACTGCTCGACGACACGGTCGGCCAGCCGCGCGTCGTCGCGCGCGAACATGCGCCTGCCGCGCTCGGCGAAGCGCAGCACGATCGAGCCGTCGCGGTCGTGCGCGTCATGGTCGGCGTCGATGGTGGGCAGCGGCACCAGCAGCGCCGAGCCGTCGCTGAGCACGCGCGAGCGTGTCGACGCACGGTCCAGCGTCTGCACCTGCAGCGGCTCGAACAGGTCGCGCAGCAGCCGCGTCAGCAGTTCGGCGCTGTCGCGCGGCCGCGCCTCGACCTCGCGCAGCACCAGGTACAGCCGCTCGAACATGCGTTCGGCGCCGGGCACGTGCTGCCCGCTCATCGGCTGCAGCAGCCAGCGCCGCGTGCCGGCGTAGACGGCCAGCGCGAAGAACACGGCCAGCGACAGCGAGACGAAGGCGCCCGGCGAGAACGCGGTGGCGAACAGCAGCTCCAGCGAGGTGGCGACCGTGCTCGTGCCGCTGAGCAGCGCGAGCTCGCGCATCAACGGCTGGGCGCGCGAGAAGACCGGCAGCAGCAGGATCAGCGAGCCCATGAACAGGTACCAGATGACCGCGCTGAACGACGCCTCGTCCTGCGCGATGCCCTGGTGCCAGCGCGATGCGACCACTGCCGCGCTGAGCAGCAGCAGCGTCACCGTGGCGGCGCCGGCCAGGCGGCGCATCAGCAGCGCGAACGGATTCGGCTCGAGCCGGTACGACCACGACATCAGCAGCACCGTCAGCACGCCGCAGCCGAGCATCGCTGCCTGCATCCACCACCAGGTGTGCGGCAACGCCTGCCGCGCCGCGAGCGCGAGCAGCAGCGCGCTCGCGGCCCACACGCCGCCGGCGATCCAGCGCCCCGACGGCAGGCGCAGCGGCTGCAGCGTCGACAGGTGC
>DAORHX010000467.1:0-3260 GCA_035438245.1 Rubrivivax sp. | reverse complement strand
GCCCCCGCGCCGGTCGCCGCCGCCCCGGCCACGCCGGCGGATGCGGCGCCGGTGATCAGCGTGCAGCACCTGACACGGCGCTTCGGCGATTTCGTCGCCGTCGCCGACACCAGCTTCCACGTGCGGCGCGGCGAGGTCTTCGGCCTGCTCGGCCCCAACGGCGCCGGCAAGACCACCACCTTCCGCATGCTGTGCGGGCTGCTGCCGCCCAGCGGCGGGCAGTTGCGCGTGGCCGGCGTCGACATGCGCCATGCGCCGGCCGCGGCGCGGCGGCGCATCGGCTACGTGTCGCAGAAGTTCGCGCTCTACGGCAACCTGTCGGTCGAGCACAACCTGCGCTTCTTCGCCGGTGCCTACGGCCTGACCGGCGCGGCGTTGCAGCGGCAATTGCAGCGCGCCTATGCCGAGTTCGAACTGCAGGAGGTCAAGCGCACGCCCAGCGGCCAGTTGCCCGGCGGCTTCCGCCAGCGGCTGGCGATGGCCGCGGCGCTGCTGCACGAGCCCGAGATCCTGTTCCTCGACGAGCCCACCAGCGGCGCCGACCCGCACGCGCGCCGCGCCTTCTGGCGGCGCATCACCGCGCTGGCCGCCGCCGGCACGACGGTGGTGGTGACCACGCATTTCATGGAAGAGGCCGAGTACTGCGACCGCATCGTCATCCAGGACGCCGGCCGCGTGCTCGCGCTGGGCACGCCGGCCGAGGTGCGCGCCCAGGCCGGCGGCAGCGGCGGCGCGATGAACATGGAGCAGGCCTTCATCGGCGTGGTCGAGGCCGCGCGCCGCGAGCTGAGGGAAGCGGCATGAAGAGCATGCTGCGGCGCGTGCTGGCGCTGGTGCGCAAGGAATTCCGCCAGCTGGTGCGCGACCGCAGCAACCTGGCGCTGGGCATCCTGCTGCCGGGGCTGCTGACGCTGCTCTTCGGCTACGGGCTGTCGATGGACGTGCGGCAGGCGCCGGTGGCGGTGGTGCTGGAGGACATGTCGCCGAGCGCGCGCGACGCCACCTCGGGGTTGACGCTGTCGCGCTACCTGGCGCCGCGTTTCGTCGATTCGATGCATGCCGCCGAGGCGCTGATGCGCGACGGCCGGATCATGGCCATCGTGCGCCTCCCCGGCGACTTCAGCGCGCGGCTCGCCGAAGGCAATGCGGCGGTGCAACTGGTGCTGCACGGCACCGACGCGGCCACCGCGCGCACCGTGCAGTCCTACGTGGCCGGCGCCTTCGCGCAGGTGGCGGCGCGGCAGGTCGATGCCGCCGCCGGCGACACAGCGCACGCCGCGCCCGGTGCCGTGCAGCTCGAACCGAGGATGTGGTTCAACAGCGCCAACACCAGCACCTGGTACCTGGTGCCGGGGCTGATCGTCATCATCATCACCTTGGTCGGTGCCTTCCTCACCTCGCTGGTGGTGGCGCGCGAATGGGAGCGCGGCACGCTCGAGGCGCTGTTCGTCACGCCGGCGCGGCCGGCGGAGATCCTGTTCGCCAAGCTGGTGCCGTACTTCTGCATCGGCATGCTCGGCTTCCTGATGTGCCTGGCCGCGGCACGCTGGCTGTTCGACGTGCCGCTGCAGGGCTCGCTGGCGCTGCTGGTGGCGGTGTCGGTGCTATACCTGCTGGTGGCGCTGGGCATCGGGCTGCTGATCTCGTCGGTCACGCGCAACCAGTTCCTGGCCAGCCAGGTGGCGCTGCTGACCAGCTTCCTGCCGGCGCTGATGCTGTCGGGCTTCCTGTTCGACCTGCGCAACGTGCCCACGCCGGTACGCGTCATCGGCAACATTCTTCCGGCGACGCACTTTCTGACCGCGGTGAAGACGCTGTTCCTGGCCGGCAACGTGCCGTCGCTGGTGCTGCCGCAGGCCGCGCTGCTGGTGGGTTATGCGCTGCTGTTCTTCGTGGCCGCGCGGGCGGTGACGCGCAAGCGGCTCGACTGAACATGCTCGCCGCCTTTCAGCGCATCGCCGCGCTCATCCGCAAGGAGCTGCTGGCCATCCTCAGCGACGGCTCGACGCGCATCGTGCTCGTCGTGCCGGCGGTCATGCAGACGCTGATCTTCGGCTTTGCCGCCACCTTCGACCTGAACCGCGTGCCCTATGCGGTGCTCGACTCCAGCCGCAGCGCCGCCTCGGCCGAGCTGCTGGCGCGCATCGACAGCACTGCGCTGTTCCAGCGCGTGGCCAACCTCGACGCGGTGCCGCAGATCGCGCCGCTGGTCGACCGCGGCGAGGTGCTGATGGTGCTGACCATCCCGCAGCGGCTCGAAGCCGGCCTGGCCGCGGGCGAGACCGTGCCGCTGCAGTTGATCCTGGACGCGCGCAACTCCACCACCGCCGGCACGGCGGCCGCCTACCTGGGCACCATCGTCGAGAGCTTCAACGCCGCGCAGCGCGCACGCGCCGGACTGAGCGCGGCGGCGCCGCTGCGCATCGAGACGCGCGCCTGGTTCAACCCGCAGCTGCAGACGCGCTGGAACTTCGTGCCGGCGCTGATCGCCGCGCTGAGCATGCTGCAGACGCTGATGCTGACCGCGCTGTCGGTGGCGCGCGAGCGCGAGCAGGGCACCTTCGACCAGCTGCTGGTGACGCCGCTGTCGCCGGCCGAGATCATGGTCGGCAAGGCGCTGCCGCCGGTGCTGATCGGGCTGGTGCAGGCGACGCTGGTGCTGGGGGTCGCCCGGCTGCTGTTCCAGATCCCGATGGCCGGCAGCTTCGGCACGCTGTACGTCGGGCTGGTCAGCTTCATGCTGGCCGGCGTCGGGATCGGGCTGGCCATCAGCGCGCTGTCGGCGACCATGCAGCAGGCGATGTTCTCGGCCTTCGTGCTGCTGATGCCGATGATGCTGCTGTCCGGCCTGGCCACGCCGGTGGCCAACATGCCGCGTGGGCTGCAGTTGGCCACCTACGTCAACCCGCTGCGCTTCGGCATCGACTACGTGCGCCGCGCCTACCTGGAAGGCGTGGGCCTGGCGACGCTGTGGCCCGATCTGGTGCCGATGCTGGCGATGGCCGCGCTGACGCTGCCGCTGGCGGCCTGGCTGTTCCGCAATCGACTCGTCTGACAGGACTTGCGATGAAGCTCCTCACACCTTCCGCTCTGGCGCTGGCCGCCGCCGCGCTGTGCAGCGCTTGCAGCACCGTCGGCCCCGACTACACGACACCCGCGGTGGCCGCCGACGCACCGGCGAGCTACGCCGCGCGCCATGCCGGCTCATCCCTGCTGGCCGCGCCGCCGGCCGCCGATGCCGCCGCGCTGCCGGCCGACCC
>DAORHX010000466.1:0-3264 GCA_035438245.1 Rubrivivax sp. | reverse complement strand
CGCTGGCGGCTCGACGGCGCCGAGTTCGACGCCGTGCTGCTGGCGTGCAGCGCGGCCGAGGCCGCGCGGCTGTGCGCCGATATCGCGCCCGACTGGGCTGCCACGGCTGCAGCGCTGCGCTATGAGCCGATCGTCACGGTCTACCTGCACTGCGCGGGCGCGCGCCTGGTTCTGCCGATGATGGCGCTGCATGCCGATGCCCAGGCGCCGGCGCAGTTCGTCTTCGATCTCGGCGCCTTGAGCGGGCCGCCCGGCGTGTTCGCGTTCGTGATCAGCGGCGCCGCTGCGTGGGTCGAGCGCGGCCTGCTCGCCACCGGGGAGGCGGTGCTGGCGCAAGCGCTCGCGGCCTTTCCGTCTGGCACCTGGCCGGCACCCCCCGCGCTGCTGCACTGCGCGGCGGAAAAGCGCGCGACATTCCGCTGCACCCCCGGCCTGCAGCGGCCGCCGGCGCGGATTGCGCCTGGCCTGTGGGCGGCCGGCGACTATGTCGCAGGCCCCTATCCCGCCACCCTGGAGGGCGCCGTGCGCTCCGGGCGCGACGCGGCGTTCGCCATGCAGTCTGATGTTCCGCAATGCAGAAACTCGCAAAGCGCGTCACAATCGCCGCCATGAAGGACAGGGAGTCGCAGAAACCGGCGATCCAGGTGCTGGAACGCAGCTTTGCGCTGTTCGACGTGCTGGCGACGCACCAGGATCCGGTGTCGCTGAAGCAGATCAGCGCACAGACGGGACTGCACCCGTCGACCGCACATCGCATCCTCAACGACCTGGCGCTCGGCGGCTTCGTCGACCGCCCGCATGCCGGCAGCTACCGGCTGGGCATGCGGCTGCTCGAGCTCGGCAACCTCGTCAAGGCGCGGCTCGATGTGCGCGAGGCGGCGATCGGGCCGATGCGCGAACTGCACAAGCTGACGCACCAGCCGGTGAACCTGTCGATGCGCCAGGGCGACGAGATCGTCTACATCGAACGCACCTACAGCGAACATTCGGGGATGCAGGTCGTGCGTGCGGTCGGCGGCCGGGCGCCGCTGCACCTGACGTCGGTGGGCAAGCTGTTCCTGGCGATGGACGACGCGCAGAAGGTACGCGCCTACGCCACGCGCACCGGCCTGGCCGGCCACACGCGCAACAGCATCACCGCGTTGCCGGCGCTGGAGCGCGAACTGGCCAATGTGCGCCGGCTCGGCATCGCGCGCGACGACGAAGAGCTCGAGCTCGGCGTGCGCTGCATGGCTGCCGGCGTCTACGACGACCAGAACAAGCTGATCGCCGGGCTGTCGGTATCGGCACCGGCCGACCGCCTGGAGGAAGGCTGGCTCGATCGGGTCAAGGCCACGGCAGCGCAGATCTCGTCGGCGCTCGGGCATCGCGGCTGAGCCGCGACGCCGCGCTCGCCGTCAGCGGCCGTGCTGCACCGACGGCAGCACGCTTTGATCCAGCCACTTGCGAATGCGCTCGGCATCGCCGATACGCGAGTAGCGGCCGGCCGAATCGAGCAGCACCATGATCAGCTTGCGCCCGGCGAGTTGCGCCTGCATCACCAGGCAGCGCCCGGCTTCGGAGATGTAGCCGGTCTTCTGCAGGCCGATGTCCCACTCGGGGTTGCGCACCAGGCCGTTGGTGCTGCGGAACTGCAACTGGCGCTTGCCGATGTCGACCTGCGCCTCGCGTGACACCGACAGCTCGCGGATGATCTGGTGCGCATAGGCCGCATCGACGAGCCGCACCAGGTCGTTGGCGCTGGAGCGGTTCTGGCTGGACAGCCCCGTCGGCTCGACGTAGCGCGTGCCGTTCATGCCGAGCAACTGCGCCTTCGCGTTCATCGCCGCGACGAAGGCCTCCATGCCGCCCGGATAGTGGCGACCGAGCGCGTTCGCCGCACGGTTCTCCGACGACATCAGCGCCAGCAGCAGCATCTCGCCGCGCGTCAGTTGTGTGCCCACGGTCAGCCGCGAGCGGCTGCCCTTCTCGGTATCGACGTCGTCCTGCGAAATCGTCAGCACCTCGTCCAGCGGCAGGCCGGCCTCGGTGACGACCAGCGCCGTCATCAGCTTGGTGATCGAGGCGATCGGCAGCACCGCCTGCGGGTTCTTGCTGAACAGCACCTGGTGGGTGTCCTGGTCGATCACCAGCGCGACGCTCGACTTCAGGTCCAGCGGATCATCGGTGGCATGCAGGCCGTAGATTTGGCCCAGCGATGGCCGCGCCGGCGCGGCCCGTACAGCCGTCTGGCGCGTCGGCCGCAGCGCCTTGACCTGGCGCGTGTTCTTGCTGGCAACGCTCGTGCTGGCCGACTTCGCGCTGCGCGCTTTCTCGGCCTTGGCCTGTGTCAGCGGCGAATGCACCAGCGCGACGACCACGCTGCCCGCCACCAGCGACTGCCGAAGCCAATCCAAACTCTTCCAACGCTGCACGACGACTCCTCTCCACGGCGCGTAGCCAGTATATGGGAAGGAGAAAAACTCGCAAGATCAAAAACTTGCCAGATTTTCCTCAAGTCGCGCCTGCATTGAAGCCGTGGCCGTTGCTCTGGTGCTACATAGCCTCAACCCTGCGCTGCCACTCTTTCGGCAGTGCTGTGCAGTTTGTTGAGGGCGGACAGGTAAGCCTTGGCCGAGGCGACGATGATGTCCGGGTCGGCACCGACACCGTTGACCACCCTGCCGCCATGCTGCAGGCGCACCGTCACTTCGCCTTGGGATTCGGTGCTGCCCGAGGTGATGGCGTTCACCGAATACAGCAGCAGTTCGGCGCCGCTGTGCACCTTGCTCTCGATCGCCTTCAGGCTGGCATCGACCGGGCCGTTGCCGTCGCTTTCGGCATGGTGCTCGACCGGCCCGGCGGCGAATGCCACCCGGGCGCGCGGGCGCTCGCCGGTCTCGGACTGCTGGGCCAGCGACAGCAGCCGGTAGTGCTCGTGCTCGCTGGTCACGCTGTCGTCGCCCATCAGCGCGATGATGTCCTCGTCGAAGATGTCGCTCTTGCGATCGGCCAGGTCCTTGAAGCGCGCGAAAGCGGCGTTGATGTCGGCCTCGGACTCGCTTTCGATGCCGAGTTCCTGCAAGCGCTGCTTGAAGGCGTTGCGCCCCGACAGCTTGCCGAGCACGATCTTGTTGGTCGACCAGCCGACGTCTTCGGCGCGCATGATCTCGTAGGTGTCGCGCGCCTTCAGCACGCCGTCCTGGTGGATGCCCGAGGCATGCGCGAAGGCGTTCGCGCCGACCACCGCCTTGTTCGGCTGCACGACGAAGCCGGTGGTCTGCG
>DAORHX010000465.1:0-3265 GCA_035438245.1 Rubrivivax sp. | reverse complement strand
CGTCGGCCGCGCGCCGGCCGCGCAGCCAGTGCGCCGCGGCGGTGGCCAGCGTGCGTTCGTCGTGGCGCGCGTGGGCCAGCGCCCAGCCGCCGATCTGCTCGTCGATCAGCCGCGTGTGGAAGCTCGCCGCGCGCGTCTCGGGCAGGTCGATCAGGTGGCGCAGGAAGCCGATGTTGCTGGTGACGCCGAACACCGCCGTGTCGTCGAGCGCGCGCCCGAGGCGGTCGAGCGCCTCGTCGCGCGTCGGCGCATGGGTGATGAGCTTGGCCAGCATCGAGTCGTAGAAGGGCGTGACCTCCATGCCCGACTCGATGCCGGTCTCGATGCGCACGCCGTCGCGCGCAAAGCGCACCAGCGACAGGCGACCGGTCGACGGCAGGAAGCCGGCGGCGGCGTCTTCGGCGCAGATGCGCGCCTCCACCGCGTGCCCTGCGAGGCGCACGTCCTCCTGGCGCAGCGCGAGACCCTCGCCGGAGCAGATGCGCAGCATCAGCTCGACGATGTCCAGCCCGGTGATGGCCTCGGTCACCGGGTGCTCGACCTGCAGCCGCGGGTTGACCTCGAGGAAGTGATAGTCGGTCTCGCCGACGATGAACTCCACGGTGCCGACGCCGCGGTACTTCAGCCGTTCGCCCAGGCGCACCGCGTCGGCCGCCATGCGGTCGCGCATCGCCGCGCTCAGGTTGGCGGCGGGCGCTTCCTCGATCACCTTCTGGTGGCGGCGCTGCAGCGTGCACTCGCGCTCGTACAGGTGGATCGCCTTGCCCTGCCCGTCGCCCGCGATCTGGATCTCGATGTGGCGGCCGCGGCGGATCAGCTTCTCGACGATCAGCCCGGCGTCGCCGAACGAGTTCTTCGCCTCGCGCATCGCCGATTCGATCTCCTGCGCCAGGCCGTCCATCGACTCGATCCCGCGCATGCCCTTGCCGCCGCCGCCGGCCGCCGCCTTGAGCATCACCGGCAGGCCGATGCGGCGCACGGTCTCGGCGATCTCCTCGGGGTCGGTGCTCGGCGTCTGGCTGCCGGGCACGATCGGCACGCCCGCGGCGTCGGCCTCGCGCTTGGCCGCGGCCTTGTCGCCCAGGCGTTCGATGACCTCGGGCGTCGGGCCGATGAAGACCAGCCCGGCCGCCTCGACCGCGCGCGCGAACGCGGCGTTCTCGGCCAGGAAGCCGAAGCCCGGGTGGATGGCCTGCGCGCCGACCGACTTGGCCGCGGCGATCACCGCGTCGATGCGCAGGTAACTTTCCGACGCGGCGGCGCCGCCGATCTCGACCGACTCGCCGATCTCGCGCACGTGCAGCGCATCTCGGTCGGCCGTGGAATGCACGCCCGCGGCGGCCACGCCCAGGCGCCGGCAGGTGCGCGCGATGCGGCAGGCGATCTCCCCGCGGTTGGCGATCAATATCTTGTTGAACAAGGTAGTCGTCCCCGGGTCACATGCGGAACACGCCGAAGCGCGACGGCACCGCCGGCACGCGGCCGGCGAGGTCGAGCAGCAGCGCCATCGTGTCGCGCGTCTCGGTGGGCGAGACGATCAGGTCGCACCAGGTGTTGCGCGCGAAGTTGTAGGCGTTGGCGAAGTCCTCGAAGGTCTTGCGCACCGGCGCCTTGTAGGCCTCGCGCTCGGCGTCGGTCCAGCTCGTGCCGTCGCGCTTGTGCTGGTCGTCCTTGACCATCGCCAGCGTGGTGGCCGCCTGCTCCGGGCCCATGATGGCGGCGCGGCCGTTGGGCCACATGATCATCGCGTTGGGCTTGAACGCGCGGCCGCACATCGCCAGGTAACCGGCGCCGTAGGAGCCGCCGATGATCAGCGTGTACTTGGGCACGTTGGCGCAGGTCATCGCGGTGATCATCTTCGCGCCGTGCTTGGCGATGCCGCCCTCCTCGGCCTCGCGGCCGACCATGAAGCCGTTGATGTCGGCCATGAACAGCAGCGGGATGTCGCGCTTGCAGCACAGGTCGATGAACTGCGTGGCCTTCATCGCGCTTTCCGAGAACAGCACGCCGTGGTTGCACAGGATGCCGATGTCGAAGCCCTTGATGCGGGCGAAGCCGGTGATCAGCGTATCCCCATGCTCGGGCTTGAACTCGTGCAGGTCGCTGCCGTCGATGAGGCGCAGCAGGATCTCGCGGTTGTCGGTGGGGATGCGCGGGTCGGCGCTGACCAGGCCGTGGATCTCGCCCGGGTCGTGCAGCGGCTCCACCGGCGCGGCCACGTCGCGCCGCTGCTTCGGCACGTCGCCGAGGTGACCGACCAGGTCGCGCAGGATCGCAATGGCATGGGCGTCGTTCTCGGCCAGGCGGTCCGACACGCCGTCCTGGCGGTTCGCGCGCTCGCTGTCCGCCGGGTTCGGCGCCGCGCTGCCGAAGGCCAGCGCACCGCGGTCGCGCACGACGACGACTTCGTCGCACAGCGCGGCGACGAAGGCCGCGCTGTCGGCGGCCGGCCCGTGCACGCTGGCGATCTGCGCGATGCCCTCGCGCGACATGCGCGTCTGACAGTAGAGGATGGAGCCGAACTGGCCTTCGTCGGCGAACACGCCGGGCTTGGCGCCGGGTGCCTCGGCGCCCGGCTGCAGCAGGGTCACGCAGGGCAAGCGATGCTGCGTAGCGAAGCGCAACGCGCGCACATGCTTCTTCGTCGTGTGCGCGTTGTAGGCGCCGTCGTTCACCGTCGGGTCGCTGGCGATCAGCATGCACGCCCGCCCGGCGACCATGCCGACGCCGGCCACCAGGCCTGCGCCCGGCGGGTCGTCGCCGTACAGCCCCTCGCCGGCCAGCTGGCACAGCTCGAGGAAGGGCGAGCCGGGGTCGACGAGTGCGCTGATGCGTTCGCGCACCAGCATCTGGCCGGCATCGCGCTGCTTCTGCCGCGCGGCTGGCGAACCGGCCGCCACCGCCGCGGCGCGGCGCGCTTTCAGGTCGTCGACGCGGGCGTCGTAGGCGCGTCGGTTGGCCGCCAGCTCTTCGGCGCTGGCAGTGATCGCGGAGGCAAGAACGCTCATGGTCGGGGTGAGTTGCGAAGGCTGGAGGCTTACCGCTAAGATACCAAACATTTGTTAGATTGAGAAGCCCTGCCAACGCCATGAAGCCCACCGGAACCGACATCAGCACCAGCGCCCCGCAGGTTGCGCTTCGCCGCGACGCCAACCGCCGCCTGCTCGACGCGCTCAGCACGCGGCGCGAAGAAGCCGTGCTCGGCGGCCACGAGAAGGCGCGCAAGCTGCACAAGAGCCGCGGCCAGATGCTGCCGCGCGAGCGC
>DAORHX010000464.1:0-3278 GCA_035438245.1 Rubrivivax sp. | reverse complement strand
GGTGCGTTGGGTGGGGTACCGGCGGCCAGCTGGGGGCGCGGCGCCGGGGGGGCGGGACACCAGGCGCACGCTGGCCGGCGAGCGGTTGCCCGCGTGGCGGGAGTGCTGCGCGCTGGTCACCGGCCGGGCCGATGCGGGAGGGGCCGGCCATGGCGAGCGCGCATGAACTGGCGCGCGGCCGTGAACGGCTGCGCGCGCTGATCGAGTTCGCGCTGGGCGAAGGCTGGCGCGTGGTGCGCACGTCCGGTGGGCACCTGAAATTCACGAAGCGAGGCTGCGCGTCGATCTACACCAGCTCGACGGCGAGCGACCACCGTGCCGACCGTAATGCCCGCGCGCAACTTCGCCGCGCCGACCGGCCGGCGCAGGAGAACGGCCGTGGCTGAGCTGACGCCGCAGGACATGGCTGCCAAGCTGCTGGCCACCGGCTTCGAGCGCAGCGGCCCTTCGGCCGCGACCTTGAGCGACCCCATCGCCGACACGCCGATGGTGGTGACGCTGGACCAGTTGCGGCCCTACGACCACGACCCGCGCGTGACGCGCAACCCGGCCTATGCGGAGATCAAGGCGTCCATCCGCGAACGCGGGCTGGACGCGCCCCCCGCGATCACGCGCAGGCCGGGCGAGGCGCACTACATCATTCGCAACGGCGGCAACACGCGGCTGGCGATCCTGCGCGAGTTGTGGAGCGAGACCAAGGAGGAACGCTTCTTCCGCATTGCGTGCCTGTTCCGCCCGTGGCCGGCGCGCGGCGAAATCGTGGCGCTGACCGGGCATCTGGCCGAGAACGAGCTGCGCGGCGGGCTGACCTTCATCGAGCGGGCGTTGGGCATCGAGAAGGCGCGCGAGTTCTACGAGCAGGAAAGCGGCCAGGCGCTGTCGCAGAGCGAACTCGCGCGGCGACTGACTGCCGACGGCTATCCGGTGCCGCAGTCACACATCAGCCGCATGAACGATGCGGTGCGCTATCTGCTGCCGGCGATCCCGACGCTGTTGTACGGCGGATTGGGCCGGCATCAGGTGGACCGGCTCGCGGTGCTGCGCAAGGCGTGCGAGCGCACCTGGGAGCGGCGTGCGCTGGGCCGCACCGTGACCGTGGACTTCGCCACCTTGTTTCAGGACGTGCTGACGCAGTTCGACACACAGCCGGACGACTTCTCGCCGCAGCGGGTGCAGGACGAGCTGGTCGGCCAGATGGCCGAGCTGCTGGAGGCGGACTACGACACGCTGGCGCTGGAGATCAACGACAGCGAAAGCCGCCAGCGTGCGCTGACCAGCGAACCGGCGGCGCCGACGCCACCGGCAGCGCCTGTCGTGCCTGCTGATCCTCCCCCGCCGGTCTCCGCGCCTCAGCAGCCACCCGCCTCGTCTGTGCCGCGCGACACCACGCCGGTCGCGCCTTCGGCGCCAGCAGCGACACCGCTTGCATCGCCCGAAGCGCCGGAGGACCAGCACGGGCAACGCGACGAGCGCCTGCAAGGGCACATCGTGACACCGGCACCGACCACCGAGCGCCTGCAGTCCATCCAGCGGATGGTCGCGGACCAGCTCGGCGACAAGCTGCCCGACTTCGAGGCCGATGCGCTGCGTGCGATCCCCGTGCAGGTCGGCGGGCTCTATCCCATCTCGGACGTCTGGTACGTCGAGCCGGGGCTGGACGTGCCGGATCGCCTGCGCGTGCACATCGCGCAGTTCGCGCGCGAGATCGGCGAGGAAGCGGCGGTCGCCGACCACATTGAGGCCAGCGTCGGCGGCATCGGCTTCGTCTGCGCGGCGCCGGTTGTGGGCCAGGCGAAGGCGCTGCCGGCGTTCGCGCGGGCGGTGCTGACCCTGCTGCATGTGCTGAGTGCGGCTCCGCCCTCCGCGAACGGATTGGACCGCGCGCGGCTGGCCGACGAGCTGGCGGCGCTGCTGCATGGCCACGGCGGCTCGGCCACACGCCTGAGCGATGCTGCGCTGGTGAAGCTGTTCCGTCTGCTGCGCCTGGCGCGCCGGCTGCTGGATCTGGAAGCCGGCGTAGCGAGCCAGGATTCCTGAGCGCAGGAGGCTCCCGTATGTCGGCACCGCACCCGCTCAACCAGGCCGTGATCGCCCAGGCCCTGCATGACCTGCGCAACGGCCAGTTGCGCCGCTGCAAGGCCATGGGCTTCGGCGAGGAGGAGCTGGATGCGCTGAAGCACCCCGAACTCGTGAGCATGCTGGTGAATGCCACGGTGTCGTGGTGCTCGGTGTCGGTGAACCGGGAAGTGTTGAAGCGGCTGCTGAGCCAGGTGCACGACGTGGAGCGGGAGATCGCCACGGTGGACCGCATGCTGCGCCTGGGGGCGAGCACGGAGATGGTCAGCAAGTTCTACGGCCTCACGCATCAGGAAGTGGCGCTGCGCCGCGACATCCTCGGGCTGCCCAAGCGTAAGGGTCGGCATCCGGTGCTCGACGAGGCGCAGGACGTGGCCCTGTGGGAACGCTGGAAGGCCGGCATCACGGAGCGGCACATCGCACTGAACGACGACATGGCGATGCTGGCGCTGACCATGGACCTGGCCGAGGCCATGACCCTGCCCATGTCGGTGATCTGGTCGGCGATACGGAACTGGATCGACCAGGGGCTGGTGTAGCCATGACCACGGGCGGCGCACCACGGCGCGAAGGCCCCGTTGCGCTGTCGGCGTTGTTCGACGAGGCGCTGCGGCACCTTGAGCCGAAGGAACCGGCGCAGGGCACGGCGCCGAGCCAGGACGGCTTTCTCTACAGCGGCAACCGGCACGAGAGCGTGCCGCGCGCGCTGTTCCTCGACCGGCGCCTGACGCCGCTGGAGCGCAATGCCTGGCAGGTGTTCCGCCTGCAGCTCAACGACGACGGCGTGACCGCCTTTCCCACCTACGACCAGCTCCGCCCCTATCTGGCGTCCATGCCCTGTGCGGCGCAAGCCTCGCACGAGACCGTGGCGCGCGCCTTGACGCTGCTGCGGCTGACGCGCTGGCTCAGCCTGGTGCGGCGGCGGCGCGATCCCAAGACCGGCCGTATCCAAGGCAACCTCTACGTGCTGCACGACGAACCGCTGTCACCCTTCGAGGCGATGCAGCTCGACCCGGACTACCTGGGCCTGGTGAGCCAGGCGCTCACGCACGCGGCGAAGGCGGTGCAGGTCGTGGGCATGAACACGCTGCGGGAGATCGCCGAAGACCCGCTGCTCAGCGGGCGCACACTGCCGACCCGTCTGCAAGTGCTGGCGCAGCGCATGGCGCGGCATGGCTGGACGACGCCAGGTTATCCACAGG
>DAORHX010000463.1:0-3295 GCA_035438245.1 Rubrivivax sp. | reverse complement strand
GGACGCGACGCGGCGCGCGGCGAGGTGCTGCGTGCGCACCCCCCAGTCGTCGGCCGGCACCGACACCAGCACCGGGCCGCGCGGCGGCATCATCGCCAGGTAGTAGGCGCGGGCGACGGCCAGCGGCACGTCCTCGGCGCGCGCCGGCTCGACCGCCCACTTGACATAGGGCTGCGGCAGTTCGGTGGCGCGCACCGAGGCGAGGAAGGGGTCGAAGGGCAGGATCGGGCGCGACTGCTGCCCGGCCGTGATGACCATCGGCGTGCGGTTCCTGCAGGCGGTGAAGATCGCGCCCATCGCGTGGCCGACGCCGACCGCCGAATGCAGGTTGACGAAGGCGGCGTTGCGCGTCGCCTGCGCGTAGCCGTCGGCCATGCCGACGACCACCGATTCCTGCAGCCCGAGCACGTAGCGGAAGTCGTCGGGGAAGTCGACGAGCATCGGCAGCTCGGTGGACCCCGGGTTGCCGAACACGGTCGTCAGGCCGAACTCGCGCAGCAGCGCGAACATGGCTTCGCGCACGGTGGGGGACGACGGGGCGGCAGTGGGCATCGGGGAGGGGTGCGCCGGCGCGGGCAGCGGTGAAGGGGAGAGGCGACAATAGCCGGTTCGGCGCCCGCTGTGCGTGCACCCCTTCCCTTAGCCCAGACATCCGCGATGGCCCAATACGTCTACACCATGAACCGCGTCGGCAAGATCGTGCCTCCGAAGCGGCAGATCCTGAAGGACATCAGCCTGTCCTTCTTCCCTGGCGCGAAGATCGGCGTGCTCGGCCTGAACGGCAGCGGCAAGAGCACGCTGCTGAAGATCATGGCCGGCCTCGACAAGGACATAGAGGGCGAGGCCGTGCCGATGCCGGGGCTGAAGATCGGCTACCTGCCGCAGGAGCCGCAGCTCGAAGCCACGCAGACGGTGCGCGAGGCGGTCGAGCAGGGCATCGGCGGCGTGCTGGCCGCGAAGGCGCGGCTGGACGAGGTCTACGCCGCCTATGCCGAGCCCGATGCCGACTTCGACAAGCTGGCCGCCGAGCAGGCCGAGCTCGAGGCGGTGATCGCCGCCGCCGGCAGCGTCAACACCGACATGGAGCTCGAAGTCGCCGCCGACGCGCTGCGCCTGCCGCCGTGGGACGCGACCATCGGCACGCTGTCGGGCGGCGAGAAGCGCCGCGTCGCGCTGTGCCGGCTGCTGCTGAGCAAGCCCGACATGCTGCTGCTCGACGAGCCGACCAACCACCTCGACGCGGAAAGCGTGGAGTGGCTGGAGATCTTCCTGAAGCGCTTCCCCGGCACCGTGGTCGGCATCACCCACGACCGCTACTTCCTCGACAACGCGGCCGAGTGGATCCTCGAACTCGACCGCGGCCGCGGCATCCCGTACAAGGGCAACTATTCCGACTGGCTGGACCAGAAGGAGCAGCGCCTGGAGCAGGAGCAGAAGACCGAGGACGCGCGCACCAAGGCGATGAAGGAGGAGCTGAAGTGGGTGCGCTCCAACGCCAAGGGCCGCCAGGTGAAGAGCAAGGCGCGCCTCGCCCGCTTCGAGGAGCTGTCCGACGTCGAATACCAGAAGCGCAACGAGACCAACGAGATCTTCATCCCGGTGGCCGAGCGGCTGGGCAACCAGGTGATCGACTTCAACGGCGTGAGCAAGAGCTTCGGCGACCGCCTGTTGATCGACAACCTGAGCTTCAAGATCCCGGCCGGTGCCATCGTCGGCATCATCGGCCCCAACGGCGCCGGCAAGTCGACGCTGTTCCGGCTGATCCAGGGCGTGGAGAAGCCCGACGCCGGCGAGGTGGTGATCGGTGCCACCGCCAGGCTGGCCTTCGTCGACCAGAGCCGCGAAAGCCTGGCCAACGACAAGACGGTGTGGGAAGACGTCTCCGGCGGCCTGGACAACATCGTCGTCGGCAAGTTCACGATGCCCAGCCGCGCCTACCTGGGCCGCTGCAACTTCAAGGGCAACGACCAGCAGAAGCTGGTCGGGCAGCTGTCGGGCGGCGAACGCGGCCGGCTGCACCTGGCGAAGACGCTGGCCCAGGGCGGCAACGTGCTGATGCTCGACGAACCGTCGAACGACCTGGACGTCGAGACGCTGCGCGCGCTGGAAGACGCGCTGCTCGAATTTGCCGGCAGCGTGATGGTCATCAGCCACGACCGCTGGTTCCTCGACCGCATCTGCACCCACATCCTGGCCGCCGAAGGCGACAGCCAGTGGTTCTTCTACGCCGGCAACTACCAGGAGTACGAGGCCGACAAGAAGAAGCGCCTCGGCGAAGAAGGCGCCAAGCCGCACCGGCTGCGCTTCAAAGCATTGAAATAGCCCACCCCCTACGGCCTGCGGCCGCCCCCTCGAGGGGGCACCGTTTGCGGACCGGCGGAGCCGGATCCGCGACGGTTGCGCGATGGGCCAAGGCCTGCGTCGATCGGCGCGCTTCGGCATGGCATGACTGACACCAGCACCCAAGGGGCGGCGCCCGAGCGCGCGGCGGCGATCGTCATCCTGGCCGGCGTCAGCGCCGCGCTGCATGTGGCCAAGCTGCCGCCGGCCATCGCCGCGCTGCAGGCGGGCCTGGGCATCTCGCTGCTGCAGGCCGGCTTCCTGCTGTCGCTGGTGCAGCTGGCCGGCATGTCGGCCGGCGTGGCCTTCGGCGTGCTGGCCGACGGGCTGGGCCTGAAGCGCAGCATGCTGGTCGGCCTGACGCTGCTGTCGGCGGTCAGCGCGCTGGGCGCGATGGTGACCTCGGTGCCGCTGCTGATGCTGCTGCGCGCGCTGGAAGGCTTCGGCTTCCTGCTGGTCGTGCTGCCGCCGCCCGGGCTGGTGCGGCGCCTGGTGCCGGCGCAGCAGTTGAGCCGCATGCTCGGCTTCTGGGGCAGCTACATGCCCCTCGGCACCGCGCTGGCGCTGCTCGCCGGGCCGGTGTGGATCGAGGCCTTCGGCTGGCGCTCCTGGTGGTGGCTGCTGGCGGGCGTCTCGCTGGCGATGGCGCTGTGGCTGGCGCGCGCCGTGCCCGACATGCAGCCACCCTCCGTCGCCGCGGGTGGCCTGTCATGGTGGCGGCGCCTGCGGCTGACGCTGGGGACGGCCGGCCCCTGGCTCGTGGCCTTGACCTTCGCCGTCTATTCCGGCCAGTGGCTGGCGGTGATCGGCTTCCTGCCGACCGTCTATCTGCAGGCCGGGGTGTCGGGTGCGCTGACCGGCTTGCTCACCGCGCTGGTCGCGGCGGCCAACATCGCCGGCAACATCGGCGCCGGCCGGCTGCTGCACGCCGGCGTGCCGCCGGCGCGGCTGCTGC
>DAORHX010000462.1:0-3297 GCA_035438245.1 Rubrivivax sp. | reverse complement strand
GCCAGGGCATCGGCCTGTTCGTCGTGCCGGCGAACGCGGCGGGCGTCACGGTGACGCCCTACACGCGCTACGACGGCATGTGCGCCGGCGAACTGCGGCTGGATGCGGTGCGCGTCGGCACCGATGCCCTGCTGGGCGAGGCCGAAGGCGGCATCGACGCGCTCGAGCGCGCGGTGGACCTGGCCACGGTTGCCGCCTGTGCCGACGCCGTCGGCGCGATGGCGCAGGTGCTGCACAAGACGGCCGCCTACCTGTCCACGCGGCGGCAGTTCGACGCGCCGCTGGCCAGTTTCCAGGTGCTGCAGCACCGGCTGGTGGACATGTTCGCCGCGCTCGAGGCGGCGCGCTCGATGGTCGTGATGGCCGTGCTGCACGCCGAAGCCGCGCCCGCGCAGCGCAGCCGCGCTGCCTCGGCGGCCAAGGCGGGGGTCGGCGAGCGGGCGCGCCTCGTCGCGCAGCAGGGCGTGCAACTGCACGGCGGCGTCGGCATGACCGAGGAGCTCGACATCGGCCACTACTTCCGGCGCCTGACGCTGTTCCAGCAGGCCTTCGGCGGCACCGACCACCACCTGCAGCGCTTCGCGTCGCTGCGCGACGCGGCGGCCACGACATGACTCCGATGACCTCGACGGTCTCGTCGACCGACGAGACCTTCGCGCGCAACCGCGACGCCTACCTCGCCCGCATCGCCGACCTGCACGCACGCCGCGCGCGGGCGCTGGTCGGCGGCCCCGAGAAGGCGCGCACGCTGCACGTGCAGCGCGGGCAGATGCTGCCGCGCGAACGGCTGGCCGCGGTGCTCGACCCCGGGTCGCCCTTCCTCGAGTTCGGCCAGCTCGCCGGCGACGGCCTCTACGAAGGCGTGCCGCCGGGCGGCAGCATCATCACCGGCGTGGGCCTGGTCAGCGGCCGGCCGTGCATGCTGATGATCCACGACGCCACGGTGAAGGGCGCCACCTACTACGGCATCACGGCCAAGAAGCACGTGCGGGCGCAGATGTTCGCCTGGCAGCACCGGCTGCCGTGCATAACGATGGTCCAGTCCGGCGGCGCGAACCTGCCCGAGCAGGCGCACATCTTCCCCGACGACGGCCAGTTCGGCTCGATCTTCTACAACCAGATCCGCATGTCGGCCGAGGGCATCACGCAGATCGCCACCGTGCACGGGCCGTCCACCGCCGGCGGCGCCTACCTGCCGGCGCTGTGCGATATCGCCGTCATCGTGCGCAAGCAGGGCGCCATGTTCCTCGGCGGCCCGGAGCTGGTCTACGCGGCGACCAAGGAGGAGGTCGACGCCGAGACGCTGGGCGGCGGCGAGATGCACAGCCGCGTGAGCGGCGTCACCGACCACCTGGCCGAGAGCGACGGCCACGCCATCGCCATCGTGCGCGACATCGTCGCCCACCTCGGCACGCCGCCCAAGCAGCGCTGGGACGTGGCGCCCGCCCGGCCACCGCTGCACGACCCGCGCGAGATCTACGGCATCGTCAGCGCCGACACGCGCCACCCCACCGACAACCGCCAGGTGATCGCGCGCCTGGTCGATGGCGGCGAGCTGCAGGAGTTCAAGCCGCTGTACGGCGACACCATGATCTGCGGCTTCGCGCGCATCAAGGGCTTCCAGGTGGGCATCCTGGCGAACAACGGCGTCATCTTCTCCGAGGCCGCGGTGAAGGGCGCGCACTTCATCGAGCTGGCCTGCCAGCGCGACGTGCCGCTGCTGTTCGTCGCCGACGTCTCCGGCTTCATGGTCGGCCAGGCGGTCGAGCGCGAGGGCATCGCCAAGCACGGCGCCAAGTTCATCACCGCGATGGCCTCGGCCAACGTGCCGCGCTACACGCTGATCACCGGCGGCTCGTATGCGGCTGCGTACCTGGCGATGTGCGGCCGGCCTTTCAAGCCGCACGTGATGATGATGTGGCCCACCGGCCGCGCCGCGCTGATGGGCCCCGAGCAGGCCGCGACCACGCTGACCATGGTGCGCGACCGCATCCACGAACGCGAGGGCACGCACTGGAGCGACGAGGAGCGCGAGCGCTTCAAGCAGCCGGTGCGCGAGCAGTTCGAGGCCTTCGCCAGCCCCTACAACTTCGCGTCGCACCTGTGGTGCGACATGGTGATCGACCCGATCGAGACGCGTGACACGATGGCGCTGCTGCTCGAACTGGCCGGGAGACAGCCGAAACTGGACACGCGCTTCGGCGTGTTCCGGATGTGAGCGCGATGCTCGCCGGCATCCTCGAAGGCCTGCGCGTCGTCGACCTGACGCAGAACGTCGCCGGCCCCTACTGCACGCAGATCCTCGCCGACCTCGGCGCCGAGGTGGTCAAGATCGAGCGCCCGGGCAGCGGCGACGATGCACGCGCCTGGCGGCCGCCGGAGATCGGCGGCGTCTCGACCGGCTTTGCCGCGCTGAACCGCAGCAAGAAGAGCGTCGCGATCGACCTCGACCGGCCGGAAGGCCAGCAGCTCGTCGCGCGGCTCGCCGCCGGGGCCGACGTGCTGGTGCATTCGCTCAAGCCCGGCAGCGCCGAGGCGCGCGGGCTCGGCGACGACGTGCTGCGCGCGGCCAACCCGCGCCTGGTGTACTGCGCCATCAGCGCCTTCGGCGAAGTTGGCGCCATGCGCGGCCTGCCCGGCTACGACCCGCTGATGCAGGCCTTCACCGGCATCATGAGCGTCACCGGCCACGAAGGCGACGAGCCCGCGCGCGTGGGCGTGTCGCTGATCGACATCGGCACCGGCCTGTGGGCGACGATCGCCATCCTCGCCGCGCTGCTGCGGCGCGCGCAGACCGGCAGCGGCCTGCGCGTGGGCACCAGCCTGCTCGAGACCGGCGTGGCCTGGATGGCGGTGCCGATCGCCAACTACCTCGCCACCGGGCGGCTGCCGCGCAAGATGGGCTCGGGCATGGCGATGATGGTGCCCTACGAGCTCTTCGACACGGCCGACGGCAAGGTCTTCATCGCCGCGGCGAACGACCGCCTGTTCGCGCGTATCTGCGCCGCGCTCGGCTGCCCCGAGCTGGCGGGCGATGCGCGCTTCGCCGACAACCCTTCGCGCGTGGGGCACCGCGAGGCGCTGCATGCCGCGCTCGAAGCGCAGACCCTGCGCCGCAGCACCGCCGAATGCATCGCGCTGCTGCGTGCGGCCGGGGCGCCATGCAGCGAGCTGCACGACGTGAGCCAGATGCTGGCGCACGAGCAGGTTCAGGCGCTCGGCCTGCTCACCGACGTGCCGCTGCCCGCGGCGCCCGGCCACCGCGCGGTCGGCCTGCCGTTTTCGAGCGGCGGCGAG
>DAORHX010000461.1:0-3300 GCA_035438245.1 Rubrivivax sp. | reverse complement strand
GTCGCGGCCGCTCTCGCCGCGCACGATCAGCACGCGCTGCCCGGCCCATTCGAGGTGCTCCAACTGCTGCCAGAGTGATTCGGAATCGAACTGCGCGGCGTCGGCGGCCGGCTCGGCGATGGCCTCGGCGGCCACGCCGAGCGAGCGCAGCGTGCGCGTCGTGCCCGGCCCCGGTGAGCCGGCCAGCGTGCCTTGGGGCCACTCGCGGCCGATGGGCCGCAGCGCGAAGAACTGCTGGGCAGCGTTCGGGCTCACGAACATCACCAGCCGGTACGCCGCGAGACCGGCCCACGCGGAGCGCACCGGTGCCGGATCCGTCGGCGGATCGATGCCGATCAACGGCAGGGCCTCGGCCTCGAACCCGTGCGCGCGCAGCCCCTCCACCCACTCGGCCGCCTGCGCGGCGGGACGGGTGATGAGCAGTTTCATCGCGAAGGCGTCAGGCGTCGGCGAGGTAGCCGGCCGCGCCCTGGCCCTTGAGCGCCTGGGCAGCCCGTTCGCCGAGCGCACGTGCCTGGGCCTCGTCGGCCACCGCCTCCTCGACTTCGGCGCGCAGCAGCGAGGAGAGAGGCTTAGTGGGATGGCCGAGCGCGGCGCGCAGCCAGAGCCGGTCACCACGCCAGCTGGCGTGCACCGCCAGCGGCATGCTGCAGCTGCCGCCCATCGCACGCGACACGGCGCGTTCGGCCTGCACCGCCAGCCAGGTGGGGCGGTGCGTCAGCGTGCCCAGCTGCGCGAGCAGCGCGGCGTTGTCGGCGCGCACCTCGATGCCGAGGGCGCCCTGGCCGGCGCAGGGCAGCATCTCGGTCGTCTCGAAATGGCTGCGGATGCGGTCGGCGAGGCCGAGGCGCTTCAGGCCCGCGGCGGCCAGCACGATCGCGTCGTACTGGCCTTCGTCGAGCTTGCGCAGGCGGGTGTCGAGGTTGCCGCGCAGCGGCTCGACCACCAGGTCGGGGCGCAGCGCACCGAGTTGCACCCAGCGGCGCAGCGAAGAGGTGCCGACCTTCGCGCCCTGCGGCAGGTCGGCCAGGCGCTCGTAGCGCGGCGAGACGAAGGCATCGCGCGGATCCTCGCGATCCAGCACCGTGGCGAGCGCAAAGCCCTCGGGCAGGTCCATCGGCACGTCCTTCAGGGAGTGCACCGCGAGGTGGGCGCGGCCCTCCTCCAGCGCCGTCTCGAGTTCCTTGACGAACAGGCCCTTGCCGCCGACCTTGGACAGCGCGCGGTCGAGGATCTGGTCGCCGCGCGTGGTCATGCCCAGCAGTTCGACCTGCAGACCGAAGTGCGCGCGCAGCAGCTCGCGTACGTGCTCGGCCTGCCACAAGGCGAGCCGGCTTTCGCGCGTGGCGATGAGGACGGGGGTTGGCATCGTCCTTGCATTATGGCGAGCCGGGTGGCGCGGCCCGGCCGGGCTGCCGCGTAACATCGTTGCCCGCATCCGGAGCCCTTCATGCCCACCACCGTTCGCGCCGCGCCAAACCGCCGCCAGCCCGGAGGCAAGCCGCGCCGCCCTGACGAAGGGGACGCGGTGGCGAAGAACCGCCCGCTGGTCGACGACATCCGGCTGCTCGGGCGCATCCTCGGCGAGGTCATCCGCGAGCAGGAAGGCAAGGACGCCTTCGAGCTGATCGAGCGCGTGCGCCAGCTGTCGGTGGCCTACCGGCTGAAGCAGGACGCGAGCGCCGGGCGCACGCTGGACCGGCTGCTGAAGAACCTGTCGGCCGACCAGACGGTGAGCGTGATCCGCGCCTTCAGCTACTTCTCGCACCTGGCCAACATCGCCGAGGACCGGCACCACGTGCGCCGCCGGCTGCTGCACGAACGCGCCGGCCACCAGCAGGAAGGCTCGCTGGCGGTGAGCTTCGAGCGGCTGCACCGCGCCGACCAGCGCGCGGCCGACATCGCCGCCGCCTTGCAGCGCGCCTACATCTCGCCGGTGCTGACCGCGCACCCGACCGAGGTGCAGCGGCAGAGCATCCTCGACGCCGAGCGCGCGATCGCCGAATTCATCGGCGAGCGCGACGCGCTGTCGGGGCAGCGTGAGCTGCGCGACAACGAGGAGCTGATCCGCGCCCGCGTCACGCAGCTGTGGCAGACACGCATGCTGCGCACCGCCAGGCTGACGGTGGCCGACGAGATCGAGAACGCGCTGAGCTACTACCACGCCACCTTCCTGCGCCAGATCCCGAAGCTGTACCGCGAGATCGAGCAGGCGCTGCCCGGCCACGAGGTGCCGCCGTTCCTGCGCATGGGCCACTGGATCGGCGGCGACCGCGACGGCAACCCGAACGTCAGCGCCGACACCCTGCGCCGGGCGCTGTCGCGCCAGGCCGAGACCGCGCTGCGCTTCTACCTGACCGAGGTGCACCAGCTCGGCGCCGAGCTGTCGATGTCGAACCTGCTGGCGCCGGTGGGCGCCGAGATGCACGCCCTCGCCGACGCGTCGCCCGACCACAGCGAGCATCGCGCCGACGAGCCCTACCGGCGTGCGCTGATCGGCATGTACTCGCGGCTGGCAGCGACGCTGCACGAATTGACCGGCACCGAGGCGCTGCGCCACGCGGTGGCGCCGCAGCACCCGTACCACGACGCGGCCGAGTTGCTGGCCGACCTGCGCATCATCGAACGTTCGCTGCAGAGCCACCATGCGCAGGCGCTGGTCGCGCCGCGGCTGGCGCCGCTGCTGCGCGCGGTGCAGGTGTTCGGCTTCCACCTGGCCACGGTCGACCTGCGCCAGAGTTCCGACCAGCACGAGGCGGTGCTCGCCGAGCTGCTGCGCGTCGCACGCATCGAG
Organism: Rubrivivax sp.; assembly: GCA_035438245.1. Lineage (GTDB taxonomy): Bacteria > Pseudomonadota > Gammaproteobacteria > Burkholderiales > Burkholderiaceae_C > Rubrivivax. The sequence continues at coordinate 506 of DAORHX010000461.1, read as the reverse complement.
CCCGACTACGGCGCGCTCGACGAGGCGCGGCGCCGCGCACTGCTGCTCGGTCTGCTGCACGACGCGCGGCCGCTGCGCGTGCGCGGCGCCAACTATTCGCCGCTGGCGCGAGGCGAACTGGCGATCTTCGAGACCGCGGTCGAGATGCGCCGGCGCTACGGACCAGAGGCGCTGCGCCACGACATCATCAGCCACACCGAGGACGTCAGCGACCTGCTCGAAGTGCTGCTGCTGCACAAGGAATGCGGGCTGCTGCACGGCACGCTGGACGACGCGGCGCGCAACGAGCTGATCGTCGTGCCGCTGTTCGAGACCATCGGCGACCTGCGCAACGCCGCACGCATCATGCGCGAGTTCTATGCCGAGCCCGGCGTGCTGGCGATGGTGGTGCGCAGCGGCGCCCAGCAGGACGTGATGCTCGGCTACAGCGACAGCAACAAGGACGGCGGCTTCTTCACCAGCAACTGGGAGCTGTACCGCGCCGAGATCGCGCTGGTCGAGCTGTT
>DAORHX010000460.1:0-3301 GCA_035438245.1 Rubrivivax sp. | reverse complement strand
GCACTTGCTTCGTTGTTCAACGAAAAGCTTTTCGCCGCCCCGGCCGCGCCGGCGCGGCCCCGGTTCTCAGGCCGCGCCGCCGCGCTGCGCCTCGGCCTCCTGCAGCAGCCGCCACATCACCTTGCCCGAACCGGACTTCGGCAGGTGGTCGACGAACTCGACGAGCTTCGGCACCTTGTAGGCCGCCATGTGCTCGCGCGCCCAGTCGATGATGTCCTGCTCCTGCGCCTTGCCGACGGCCTCGGTGCGCAGCACGACGACCGCCTTGACGGTCTCGCCGCGATAGGCGTCGCTGGCGGCGATGACGCAGGCCTCCTGCACCAGCGGGCACTTGAACAGCAGCAGTTCGACCTCGCTCGGCCAGACCTTGAAGCCGCTGGCGTTGATCATGCGCTTGAGCCGGTCGGTGATGAAGAAGTAGCCCTCGTCGTCCATCACGCCGAGGTCGCCGCTGCGGAAGAAGCGCTTGCCGTCGAAGTCGATGAACGCCGCGGCCGTGGCCTCGGGGTGGCGCCAGTAGCCGAGGAAAACCTGCGGGCCGTGGATGATGATCTCGCCGGTCTGCCCCGGCGGCAGCTCCTCGAAGCTGACCGGGTCGACGACGCGCGCATCGGTGCCGAAGAACGGAATGCCCAGGCACTGCGGCTTGGCGCGCTCGGGCGGGTTGCTGTGGCTCGGCGCTGCCGTCTCCGTCAGGCCATAGCCCTCGGCGAAGGTCAGGCCGAACTCGGCCTGCAGCCGCTGCGCCACCGCCTGCGGCATCGCCGCGCCACCGCCGCCGATGTAGCGCAGGCTGGACAGGTCGAAGTCGCGGTAGTGCGGGCTGGCGAACAGGTCGATGATCATCGTCGGGATCGCCGTCCAGTGCGTCACGCGGTGGCGCGAGATCAGCCTGCCCGCGAGTTCCCGGTCCCAGCGCGGCATCAGCACCGTGGTCGCGCCGGCATACACCGCGCCCAGCGCGCACAGCATCATGCCGGTGATGTGGAACATCGGCACGACGCCGAGGCCCACGCTTTCCGGGCCGCTGTGGCTCCACTGGCCCGACACGGCGTTGTGCATCAGCGTGCGGTGCGTGTGCATGCAGCCCTTGGGCAGGCCGGTGGTGCCCGAGGTGTAGGGCAGCAGCGCCAGATCGTCGGCGCCGGCGGTGTGCGGCCCCGGCGGCAGCGCTGCGGCCAGCGCGTCGGCCCAGTGGGTGAAGCCGTCGGGCAGCGCGGGGTCGGCGCGCAGCCAGTTCTCGATCAGTGCGCTCGGCGCCTCGTCCGCCTGCAGCGCGCCGTCGGGCATCGCGTCGGTGTAGCGCGTCACCAGCACGTGCGCCACGCGCTGCCCGGCCGGCAACGCCTGGTTGGCGGCGGCCACGAAGCCCGCCAGATCGGCGCTGCACACCACCGCCTTGGACTGCGGGTCGGTGATGTAGTGGCTGAACTCGTCGGCACGGTTCATCGGGTTCACCGGCACGACCACCGCGTCGGCGCGCAGGATGCCGTAGACCGCGACGACGAATTGCGGGCAGTTCTGCATGTACAGCGCGACGCGGTCGCCCTTGACGACGCCGACGCTGCGCAGCCAGCCGGCCAGCGCCTCGGCCTGGCTCTTCAACTCGGCGAAGGCGAGCGCGCGCCCGAAGAACAGCAAGGCCGTCTTGTCCGGCCAGCGCGTGGCCGCGGCTTCGAGGTTGAACCACAGCGATGTCCGCGGCACCACCAGTTCGCGCGGCAGGCGCTTCGGCCAGATGAGGTGATGCGGGCGCGTCGCTTCGCTCATCGTCGCCGCCATCACATCACCGCACCGAGCTGCCACGGCACGAACTCGTTCTGGCCGTAGCCGTGCTCCTCGCTCTTCGTGTGCCGCCCGGACGCCGTGTCGAGCATCAGCCGGAAGATACTCTCGCCGACTTCGTCGATGCTGGCGCTGCCGTCGACGATCTCGCCGCAGTTGATGTCGATGTCCTCTTCCTGCCGGCGCCACAGCTCGCTGTTGGTGGCCAGCTTCAGCGACGGCGACGGCGCGCAGCCGTAGGCCGAGCCGCGGCCGGTGGTGAAGCAGATCAGGTTGGCGCCGCCGGCCACCTGGCCGGTGGCCGAAACCGGGTCGTAGCCCGGCGTGTCCATGAACACCAGGCCCTTGGCGCGGACCGGCTCGGCGTACTCGTAGACATCGACCAGGTTCGTCGTGCCGCTCTTGGCCACCGCGCCCAGGCTCTTTTCCAGGATCGTCGTCAGCCCGCCGGCCTTGTTGCCGGCCGACGGGTTGTTGTCCATCTGCTGGCCGTTGCGTGCGCAGTAGTCCTCCCACCAGCGCAGGCGCGCCAGCAGCTTGTCGGCCACGGCCTGCGACACCGCGCGGCGTGTCAGCAGATGCTCGCCGCCGTAGACCTCGGGCGACTCGGACAGGATGGCCGTTCCGCCGTGGCGCACCAGCCGGTCCACCGCCGCGCCGAGCGCGGGGTTGGCGCTGATGCCGGAGTAGCCGTCCGAGCCGCCGCACTGCAGGCCGACGGTGAGGTGGCTGGCCGGCACCGGCTGGCGCTGCACGCGGTTGGCGTCCTCGAGCATCCATTCGACGAGTTCGATGCCGCGCGCCACCGTCCGCGCCGTGCCGCCGGTGTCCTGGATGCTGAAGGTCTGCAGCCGGCTGCTTTCCTCCAGCCCTTCCTGCTGCATCAGGCCGCTGATCTGGTTGGTCTCGCAGCCCAGGCCGACCATCAGCAGCGCGCCGAAGTTGGCATGGCGCGCATAGCCGCCGAGGGTGCGGCGCAGCAGGCGCAGCGGCTCGCCTTCGCTGTCGGTGGCGCAGCCGGCGCCGTGCGTCAGCGCGACCACGCCGTCGATGTTCGGGTAGCGCTCCAGCGCGGCCGGGTGGATGTCGCGGCGGAAGTGGTCGGCGATGGCGCGCGCCACCGTCGCCGAGCAGTTGACGCTGGTCAGCACGCCGATGTAGTTGCGCGTGGCGACGCGCCCGTCGGCGCGAACGATGCCCTGGAAGGTGGCCGGCTGCGCCACGTAGGCGGTGGCCGTGGCGCCCTCGCCGACCGCGTGGTCGCGCGCGAAGTGGCCGAACTCCAGGTTGTGGCTGTGCACGTGCTGGCCCGGCGCGATGTCGACACGCGCGACGCCGATCACCTGGTTGTAGCGGCGCACCGGCTGGCCGGCGGCGATGGCCCGCACCGCGATCTTGTGGCCCGGCGGCACCAGTCCGGCGACGGTGATGCCAACGCTTTCGATGCGCGTGCCGCCGAGCAGTTGCACGCGCGCGATGACGACATCGTCCGCCGGGTGGATGCGGATCACCGGCG
>DAORHX010000459.1:0-3307 GCA_035438245.1 Rubrivivax sp. | reverse complement strand
GCCGCGGCCGGGTCTGCCGCGCCCCGGCGCAAAGCGTGCCGGGGCTGCCGGCTTCGGCTCGGGGCGGCGCGGCTCCAGGCCGGCGATGGTGGCCGGCGGAATGCGCTGCGTGGTGAAGCGCTGGATGCTGTGGATCATCGACGCATCGCGGCGTTCGGCCAGCGTCACCGCCAGGCCCGAACGCCCGGCGCGGCCGGTGCGGCCGATGCGGTGCACGTAGTCCTCGGCCTTCATCGGCAGGCCGTAGTTGATGACGTGGCTGATCGTCGGCACATCGATGCCGCGCGCCGCCACGTCGGTGGCCACCAGCACCTTCAGCTGGCGCGAGCGCAGGCCCTGCAGCACGCGGTTGCGCCGCCCCTGCGGCATGCCGCCGTGCAGCGAGGCGACGTGGTGCCCCATGTCGGCCAGCCGGTCGGCCAGCCAGTCGGCGTCGCGCTGCGTGCTGGTGAAGACCAGCGCCTGCTCGACGTTGCGGTCGGTCAGGATGTGGTCGAGCAGCGCGTTCTTGTGCTCGTGGTCGTCGGCCCAGTGCAGCCGCTGCTCGATGTCGGCGTGGGTGTCGGTGTGCGAGGCGACGTCGATGCGCTGCGGCGCGCGCAGCAGCTGCGCGGCCAGCGTGCCGACATGGCCGGCGAAGGTGGCGCTGAACATCAGCGTCTGGCGCGAGGCCGGCGTGGCCTCGGCGATCAGCCGGATGTCGTCGATGAAGCCCATGTCGAGCATGCGGTCGGCTTCGTCCAGCACCAGCATCTGCAGGTTGGCCAACACGCAGCGGCCGCTTTGCAGGTGGTCGATGAGCCGGCCCGGCGTGGCGACCAGCAGGTCCAGCGGGCCGCGCAGCGCCTTCAACTGCGCGCCGTAGGGCACGCCGCCGACGATGCTGGCCACGCGCAGCCCCGGCACGTGGCGGCCGTAGGTGGCAGCGGCCTTGGTCACCTGCAGCGCCAGCTCGCGCGTCGGCGTCAGCACCAGCACGCGCGGGCCGTGCACCACGCCCTTGTCCCGGCGCTGGCTGGCGTCGCCGCGCGCGGCCAGCACCCGCTGCAGCGCCGGCAGGATGAAGGACGCGGTCTTGCCGCTGCCGGTGCTGGCCGAGACCATCAGGTCGCAACCCTGCACCGCCGGCGGGATGGCGCGGGCCTGCACTTCGGTGGCTTGGGTGTAGCCGGCATCGGCCACGGCGCGGGTCAGGGCCTCGTGCAGGCCCAGGGATTCGAAGCTCATCGAACGTCTTTCAAAACACAGTGGAGTCGCGCCAGGATCGGGCGACGGCATCGCCGCCAACCGAAACAACGCGCCCGCTGCGGGACGCCGACAAGGTCAGAGGGGATGAACGAAAGCGGCGCCACGAGGGCGCCGCTTGGGCCGCATTGTACCCGATCGCGGGTTTGTACCGAGGCTACAGCTGCAGCAGGTGCTGGCGGTAGTGCAGCAGCTCGTCGATCGACTCGTGGATGTCGGCCAGCGCGGTGTGCGCCTGCGCCTTCTTGAAGCCCTCCAACACCGCCGGCTTCCAGCGCCGCGCCAGCTCCTTCAGCGTGCTGACGTCCAGGTTGCGGTAGTGGAAGAAGGCTTCCAGCGCCGGCATGTCCTTGGCCAGGAAACGCCGGTCCTGGCAGATGCTGTTGCCGCACATCGGGCTCTTGCCCGCCGGCACGTACTGCTTCAGGAAGGCGAGCACCTGCGCCTCGGCCGCGGCCTCGTCGACGGTCGATGCCTTGACGCGGTCGATCAGCCCGCTCTTGCCGTGCGTGCCCTTGTTCCAGGCGTCCATCGCGTCGAGCACGGCGTCGCTCTGGTGCACGGCCAGCACCGGCCCCTCGATGCGCTGCGTGATCTGCGCGTCGGTGACGACCACGGCGATCTCGATGATGCGGTCGGTCACCGGCGACAGCCCGGTCATCTCCAGGTCGATCCAGATCAGGTTGTGCTCGTTGAGTGACAGCACGGCGTCGGTCATCGGCTTTGCGTGGCAGCTGTGAAGGCAGCACCGATTCTCGCCCAAGCCTACACTGGCGCCCCGATGCAAAGCCACACCGTCACGCTGTTGTTCGCCGCCGCGCTGCTGCTGTCGCTGGCGACCAAGCTGTGGCTCGCGGCGCGGCAGATGCGCCACGTCGCCGCCCACCGCGAACGCGTGCCCGCGGCCTTCGCCGGCACGGTGACGCCCGAGGCGCATCGTCGCGGCGCCGACTACACGCTGGCGAAGAACCGCTTCGCGCTGCTGACGACGGCTTTCGGCACGGCGGTGCTGGTCGGCTGGACGCTGCTCGGCGGGCTCGACACGCTGAACCAATGGCTGCTGGCGACGCTGCAGCCGCGCTTCGGCGACATGCTGTACCAGCTGGCGCTGCTGGCGGCCTTCGTGCTCGTCGGCGCTGCGCTGGACCTGCCGTTCGAGGCCTACAGCATCTTCCGCATCGAGCAGCGCTTCGGTTTCAACCGCATGACGGTCAGGCTGTTCGTCGCCGACCTGCTGAAGAGCGCGGCCGTCGGCGCGCTGATCGGCCTGCCGCTGGCGGCGCTGGTGCTGTGGCTGATGGGCCGGGCCGGCCACCTGTGGTGGCTGTGGGCCTGGGGCGTGTGGGTGGGTTTCAACCTGGTGCTGCTGATCGTCTACCCGACGCTGATCGCGCCGCTGTTCAACAAGTTCGAGCCGCTCGCCGACGCCGCGCTGGCTGCCCGCGTGCAGTCGCTGATGCAGCGCTGCGGCTTCGCCGCGAAGGGCCTGTTCGTGATGGACGGCAGCCGCCGCTCGGCGCACGCCAATGCCTACTTCACCGGCCTGGGCGCGGCCAAGCGTGTGGTGTTCTTCGACACGCTGCTGCAGCGGCTGTCGCCGGCCGAGGTGGAAGCGGTGCTGGCGCACGAGCTCGGGCACTTCAGCCGCCGCCACGTGCAAAAGCGCATGGTCGCGATCTTCGGCTTCAGCCTGCTGGCGCTGGGCCTGCTCGGCTGGCTGGCGCAGCAGCACGCGTTCTATCGGGGCCTGGGCGTGACGCCGAATGCGACGGCGCCGAACGACGCGCTGGCGCTGCTGCTGTTCATGCTGGCGTTGCCGCCGTTCGGCTTCTTCGTCTCGCCGCTGATGGCGCACGTCTCGCGCCGCCACGAGTTCGAGGCCGATGCCTACGCCTGCGCGCAGGCCAGCGGCAGCGACCTGGCCAGCGCGCTGCTGAAGCTGCACGAGGACAACGCCACCACGCTCACGCCGGACCCGCTGTACGTGCGCTTCTACTACTCGCACCCGCCGGCATCGCAGCGCCTGGCGGCGCTGGCGCGGCCCACGCCTTGAGCCGCCATC
>DAORHX010000458.1:0-3311 GCA_035438245.1 Rubrivivax sp. | reverse complement strand
AAGCTGTCGGGGACCATCCAGAACGACATCCTCAAGGAGTTCATGGTCCGCAACACCTACATCTACCCGCCGGCGCCGAGCATGCGCATCATCGGCGACATCATCGAGTACACGGCAAAGCACATGCCGAAGTTCAACTCGATCAGCATCTCCGGCTACCACATGCAGGAGGCCGGCGCGAACCAGGCGCTGGAGCTCGCCTTCACGCTGGCAGACGGCAAGGAGTACGTGAAGACCGCGTTGGCCAAGGGTCTGGACGTCGACGACTTCGCCGGGCGGTTGAGCTTCTTCTGGGCGATCGGCATGAACTTCTATCTGGAGATCGCCAAGATGCGCGCCGCGCGGGGGCTGTGGCACCGCATCATGAGCGGCTTCGGCGCGAAGAAGGCGAAGAGCCTGATGCTGCGCACGCATTGCCAGACCAGCGGCTGGAGCCTGACCGAGCAGGACCCGTACAACAACGTCGTGCGCACCACCATCGAGGCGATGGCCGCCGTGTTCGGCGGCACGCAGAGCCTGCACACGAACAGCTTCGACGAGGCAATCGCGCTGCCCACCGAATTCAGCGCGCGCATTGCGCGCAACACGCAGCTGATCCTGCAGGAGGAGACGCACATCACGAACGTGGTCGACCCCTGGGCCGGCAGCTACATGATGGAAAGGCTGACGCAGGACATGGCCGACAAGGCCTGGGAGATCATCGAGGAGGTCGAGGCGATGGGCGGCATGACGCGCGCCGTCGACTCGGGCTGGGCCAAGCTGAAGATCGAGGCCAGCGCCGCCGAGAAGCAGGCGCGCATCGACTCGGGCAAGGACGTGATCGTCGGCGTCAACAGGTACAAGCTGGCCGAGCACGATCAGATCGACATCCTCGAGGTCGACAACGTCAAGGTGCGCGAAGGGCAGGTCGCGCGGCTGGCGCAGATCAAGGCCACGCGCGACGGCGCGCGTGTGCGCTCGGCGCTGCAGGCGCTGACGGCCGCCGCAGCATCCGGCCAGGGCAACCTGCTGGGCCTGAGCATCGAGGCGGTGCGCGCGCGTGCGACGGTCGGTGAGATCAGCGATGCGCTGGAGAAGGTTTTCGGGCGCCACCGCGCCGACATCCAGAAGGTGACCGGTGTGTATGCAGCCGCCTACGACAGTGCCGAGGGCTGGGACAAGCTGAAGGCCGAGATCGCGGCCTTTGCCGAGGAACAGGGTCGCCGCCCGCGCGTGATGATCGCCAAGCTCGGCCAGGACGGGCACGACCGCGGCTCCAAGGTGGTGGCCACCGCCTTTGCCGACCTGGGCTTCGACGTCGACATCGGCCCGCTGTTCCAGACCCCCGAGGAATGCGCGCGCCAGGCGATCGAGAACGACGTGCATGCGGTCGGCGTGTCGACGCTGGCCGCCGGCCACAAGACGTTGGTGCCGGCGATCATTGCCGCGCTGAAGGCGCAGGGCGCCGACGACATCGTCGTCTTCGTCGGCGGCGTGGTGCCGCGACAGGACTACGACTTCCTCTACGACGCTGGCGTCAAGGGCATCTACGGGCCTGGCACGCCGATCCCGGCGAGTGCGAAGGATGTGCTGGAACAGGTGCGCCGCGCGCAGGCCGCGGCCTGATCGCGCCGCTCGGTGATGGTTGCCGTGGCCGACCTGACGCTGGTGGACGATCTGCGCGGCGCGGCCGGGCCGCGTCAGCGCCGCGCCATCGCCAAAGCCATCACGCTGCTCGAATCGACCCGCGCCGACCACCGGCAGCGGGCGGACGCGTTGCTGGACGCGCTGCTGCCGCACGCCGGCGGCGCCTTCCGCCTGGGCATCAGCGGCGTGCCGGGCGTGGGCAAGAGCACCTTCATCGAGGCGCTGGGGCTGTGGCTGATCGCGCGCGGCCACCGTGTCGCGGTGCTGGCGGTGGATCCGTCGAGCAATGTCTCCGGCGGCTCGATCCTCGGCGACAAGACGCGCATGGAGCGCTTGTCGGTGCACGAGCGTGCCTTCATCCGGCCGAGCCCGGCCTCGGGCACGCTGGGCGGGGTGGCGGAGAAGACGCGCGAGGCGATGCTGGTGGCCGAAGCCGCGGGCTACGACATCGTCATCGTCGAGACGGTGGGCGTCGGCCAGAGCGAGACCGCGGTCGCCGGCATGACCGACATGTTCGTGCTGCTGCAGCTGCCCAACGCCGGCGACGACCTGCAGGCGATCAAGAAGGGCGTGATGGAGCTGGCCGACCTGGTGGTCATCAACAAGGCCGACATCGACCCGGACGCGGCCACGCGGGCGCGCGCGCAGATCACGTCGGCGTTGCGCCTGATCGGGCAGCAGGGCCGGCCGGAGCAGGCCGACCCGTCGCTGTGGCATGCGCAGGTGATCCAGCTCAGCGCGTTGAAGGCCGAGGGCCTGGACGCCTTCTGGCAGCAGGTGAGCCGCTTCCGCGAACTGCAGCATTCCAGCGGACGCCTGGCGCTGCGGCGCAAACAGCAGGCCAAGGCCTGGATGTGGGAGCGCATCGATGCCGGCCTGCGCACCGCGTTCCGCGAGCACCCGGCGGTGCGCGCCGCGCTGCCGCAGGCGCTGCAGCAGGTGGGCGACGGCCGGTTGATCGCCTCGGTCGCCGCGCGCCGTCTGCTCGCGGCGATGGGCGTGGACGCGGCGTGCGCGCGAGGTGCCGCATGACACCGCTGGACCTGCAGCGCATCCGTGCCAGCGACGGCTGGCGGCGGCGCCGCGTCGAGCTGTTCCACGACACCAGCCAAGGCAGCGTCATCGCCAAGGGTCAGCGTGCGGCGCGGCCGGCCTGGCGCTACCGGCTGCTGAATGGCTTTGCGGGCATCGCCGGCCTGCCGCTGCTGAAGGCGGCGCCGGCGCACGGCGGCACGCGCGCACAGGCGATCGAGGTCGACCGCCTGCGCCAGCTCGCTGCCGCCGGCGTGCGCGTGCCGCAGGTGCTGCACGTCGATGCGGACTTCTTCGTGCAGAGCTGGCTCGGCGACGCGCGGCTCGACCATCTGCTGCAGCGCGACGACGCGCTCGTCTGGTGGCAGCGCGGCCTGCGCACGCTGCTCGACGTGCATGCGCGCGGCCAGTATCTGAGCCAGGCCTTTGCCCGCAACTTCATCGCCGTGGGCGATGTGCTGGCGATGATCGATTTCGAGGACGACCCGCTCGAAGCGATGACGCTGGAGCAGGCGCAGGCGCGCGACTGGCTCGCCTACCTGCACGCCACCGCGCTGGCCTTCAGGCAGCGCCCGGCGGCAGTGCACGCCGAATGTGCCGCGCTGCTGCGCGCCGAGCTGGCGCGCGAGCATGTGCCGGTGCGGCGGCTGGTG
>DAORHX010000457.1:0-3312 GCA_035438245.1 Rubrivivax sp. | reverse complement strand
CGGCGCGGCGGCCGGTGATGCGCACCGGCACCGCCCCGCCCGCCGCCACCGGCCCCGGCGGCGCGATGCCGTAGTCGCGCAGCTTCGCCTTGCCGTGCTCGCTGATCCAGTCGGTGGTCCAGGCCGGCGCACGCTGCAGCCGCACCCGCGCCGGCCCCAGGCCGGCCGCTTCGATGGCATCGAGCACGCTGCGCTCGATGACCTCGGTGGCCGGGCAGCCGCTGTAGGTGGGCGTGAGCACGACCTCGAGGGTTTCGCCCTGCTCGCTGATCCCGCGCACCAACCCCAGGTCGCGCACCGACAGCGCCGGCACTTCGGGGTCGGGCACGTCGTCGAGCGTGGCCCAGGCGCGTTCGGCGCGGCTCACCGCCAGGGCACTGTTCACCACGCACCTCCGGGATAGGCGCGCTGCAGGTATTGCATCTCGGCCAGGATGTAGCCCATGTGTTCGCTGTGCACGCCGCGGCTGCCGCTGCTGCGGAAGGCACCGTCACCGGGCAGCGCCAGATGCACTTCGCCGAAGATCGCGCTGATCTCGGCCAGCCAGGGCTCGCGCAGCTCGGACCAGGCCGGCCCCAGCTCGGCGGCGGTGGCCGCGGCATCGACCGCGTCGATCTCGAACAGCTCCGCGGTGTAGGGCCACAGCGCGGCCAGCGCGGCCTCGACGCGGCGCCGCGACTCTTCGGTGCCGTCGCCCAGGCGCACCAGCCAGTCGGCCGCGTGCTGCTGGTGGTAGCGCGCCTCCTTCAGCGCCTTGGCGGCGATGGCGGCGAGCTCGGCGTCGCCGGACTGCTGCAGCCGCTGCCACAGCAGCTTCAGCCAGGTGCACAGCAGCGTATTGCGCAGCACGGTGAAGGCGAAGTCGCCGCGCGGCAGCTCGGCGAGGGTCACGTTGAAGTAGTCGCGCTCGTCGCGCAGGAAGGCGAGCTGGTCCTCGTCGTAGTCCTGCGGGCACTGCTCGCCGGCCAGCGTCAGCACGCCACGCGCCTGTCCGATCAGGTCCAGCGCCATGTTGGTCAGCGCGATGTCCTCTTCGAGCACCGGCGCATGGCCGCACCATTCGCCCAGGCGCTGGCCGAGGATCAGGCAGGTGTCGCCGATGCGCAGCAGGTACTGCAGCCGCGGGTCGGCGGGGATGGAGATCGAGGCTTGCATCGTGCGCTCACATGTGATCGACCGAATCGGGCAGCTTGTAGAAGGTGGGGTGGCGGTAGACCTTGTCCTCGGCCGGGTCGAAGAGCATGCCCTTGTCGCCGGGGTCGCTGGCGACGATCTGGTCGCTGCGCACCACCCAGACGCTGCAGCCTTCCTGGCGGCGCGTGTAGACGTCGCGCGCCATCTGCAGCGCCAGCTTCGGGTCGGCGGCATGCAGGCTGCCGCAATGCTTGTGGTCCAGGCCGGCCTTGGTGCGCACGAAGACTTCCCACAGCGGCCATTCGCCGGTGGCGTTCTCTTCCTTCGGCCATTCGCTGTTCGTGCTCATGCCGCCTCCTGCATCGTCTGCCGGTTGGCATGCGCCAGCGCGGCCTCGCGCACCCAAGCGCCGTCTTCCCAGGCCTTGACGCGCGCGGCCAGCCGCTCGCGGTTGCATGGGCCATCGCCGCCGACCACGCGCCAGAATTCGTCCCAGTCGATGGTGCCGAAGTCCCAGTGCTGGCGCTGCTCGTTCCACTTCAGGTCGGGGTCGGGCAAGCTGACGCCCAGCACCTGCGCCTGCTGCACGGTGGCATCGACGAACTTCTGGCGCAGCGTGTCGTTGCTCACCCGCTTGATGCCCCAGCGCATGCCCTGCGCGCTGTTGGGGCTCTGGTCGTCGGGCGGGCCGAACATCATCAGGCACGGCCACCACCAGCGGTTCACCGCGTCCTGCACCATCGCGCGCTGCGCATCGGTGCCGTCACGCATCATCACCAGCAGGCTGTCGTAGCCCTGGCGCTGGTGGAAGCTTTCCTCGCGGCAGATGCGGATCATGGCGCGCGCATAGGGCGCAAACGAGCAGCGGCAGATCGGCACCTGGTTCATGATCGCCGCGCCGTCGACCAGCCAGCCGATGGTGCCGACGTCGGCCCAGCTCAGCGTCGGATAGTTGAAGATGCTGCTGTATTTGGCCTTGCCCGAATGCAGCGCGTCGAGCATCTGGTCGCGGCTGGTACCCAGCGTCTCGGCCGCGGCATACAGGTACAGGCCGTGGCCGCCTTCGTCCTGCACCTTGGCCAGCAGGATGGCCTTGCGTTTGAGCGTCGGCGCACGGCTGATCCAGTTGCCCTCGGGCAGCATGCCGACGATCTCCGAATGCGCGTGCTGGCTGATCTGGCGCAGCAGCGTCTTGCGGTAGTTGTCGGGCATCCAGTCCTTGGCTTCGATGAAGTCGCCGGCGTCGATGCGCGCGTCGAAGCGCTGCTGCAGCGCCCGCTCTTCGGCCGACAGTACCTTCTCCAGCTTGGCCGAGCCTTCGCGCGCCATCGTGTCCATTGCCTGCGTATACATGGGCTCTCCCGTGAGGATCAGTCGTTCGCCACGCCGCGCGGCATCCAGCGGGCGGCGCGGAGCCGGCTCTGCCGGTCCGCGGCCGACGCCCCCTCGAGGGGGCGCGCGAAGCGCGTAGGGGGTGGGCTCATTTCGGTCTTTTGTCGATCACGCGGCGCGCCTTGCCGACCAGCGTGCGCTCGATCGAATCCGGCGCGCCGACGCTGACGGTCGCGGTCACGCCGACGAAGCTCTTGATGCGGTGGTGCAGGTCCTGCGCGATCGCATCGCGTTCGCTCTGTGAATGCGGCGGCAGCAGCTCCACCAGCACCTGCAATTCGTCGAGCGCACCCGAGCGCGTGACCACCAGCTGGTACTGCCCGGACAGCGCGCCATGCTGCAGCACCAGCTCCTCGATCTGCGTCGGGAAGACATTGACGCCGCGGATGATCAGCATGTCGTCGCTGCGGCCGACGATCTTGCCCATGCGCCGCATGCTGCGTGCGGTGGGCGGCAGCAGCCTTGTCAAGTCGCGCGTGCGGTAGCGCACCACCGGCAGCGCCTGCTTGGTCAGCGTGGTGAAGACCAGTTCGCCTTCTTCGCCGTCGGGCAGCACCGCGCCGGTCTCGGGGTCGATGATCTCGGGGTAGAAGTGGTCTTCCCAGATCACCGGGCCATCCTTGGTCTCGATGCACTCGTTGGCCACGCCCGGGCCCATGACTTCGCTCAGACCGTAGATGTCGACCGCGTCGAGCCCGGCGCGCCGCTCGATGTCGTGGCGCATCGCCTCGGTCCAGGGCTCGGCGCCGAAGATGCCGACCTTCAGCGAGCTGGCGCGCGGGTCCA